>NZ_JBFAHP010000006.1:0-249514 GCF_040654255.1 Streptomyces sp. NPDC050732 | reverse complement strand
CGCCCCACGCGAATGGCAGGCCCCGCACCCGCGGACAGCCGGTGGCGCTTCCGAACGGCTGGCGGTGGCGCGTGAGGCTCCCGTCGCCCCGGCCGACCGAGCTGTCGGCGCTCAGGTGACGTGAGCTGTCCGGTGGCGGGGGCTCGGCCGCACGCTAATGGCTGGGGCCGCACCAGGGGAGCGGTTGTGCGGGAACGGTACGGCTGGCGGTGGCGCGTGAGGCTCCCGTCGCCCCGGCCGACCGAGCTGTCGGCGCTCAGGTGACGCGCCGTAGACTCCCCGGGTGACCGCCACCACCACTCCCGTAGACGAGCCGGACCAGCTCGATCCGCAGACCCCACGGGCCCACCGGGCCGTGCGCGTTCTGCGCCGGCTCGTGCCCGCCGCCGTGGCGGCCCTCTCCGGAGTGCTGCTCTACGTCAGCTTCCCGCCCCGCACGCTGTGGTGGCTGGCGCTCCCGGCCTTCGCGGCCCTCGGCTGGTGCCTGCGCGGCCGGACCTGGAAGGCGGGCCTCGGCCTCGGCTACCTCTTCGGACTGGGCTTCCTGCTGCCGCTCCTCGTGTGGACCGGCGTCGAGGTCGGCCCCGGCCCGTGGCTGGCGCTCGCGGCGGTCGAGGCGGTCTTCGTCGCCCTCGTGGGCGCGGGCATCGCGGCCGTCTCGCGGCTGCCCGCGTATCCGCTCTGGGCGGCCGCCCTGTGGATCGCGGGGGAAGCGGCACGCGCGCGTGTCCCGTTCCACGGATTCCCCTGGGGGAAGATCGCCTTCGGCCAGGCGGACGGCGTGTTCCTGCCGCTCGCCGCGCTCGGCGGCACCCCTGTGCTCGGGTTCGCGGTCGTCCTGTGCGGGTTCGGACTGTACGAGGTCGTGCGCCAGGTCGTCGACGTACGCGGCACCCGTGTCGTGCGCCGGGGCGCGGCGGCCGTCGCGGCGCTCAGTGTGCTCGTCCCCGTGGCCGGCGCCTTCGCGGCGCAGGCGCTCGTCAGCGACGAGGCGGAGGACGGCACCGCGACCGTCGCCGCGATCCAGGGCAACGTCCCGCGCGCGGGGCTCGACTTCAACGCGCAGCGCCGCGCCGTCCTCGACCACCACGTGCGCGAGACCGAACGCCTCGCCGCCGAGGTGAAGGCCGGCCGGGTGAAGCGCCCCGACCTCGTGCTGTGGCCGGAGAACTCCTCCGACATCGACCCGTTCACCAACCCCGACGCGCGCCTCGCGATCGAGCGCGCGGTCAAGGCCATCGGGGCGCCCGTCTCCGTCGGCGGCGTCGTCCAGAAGAAGGACGGCAAGCTCTACAACGAGCAGATCCTCTGGGACCCGGAGAAGGGCCCCACGGACACCTACGACAAGCGGCAGATCCAGCCCTTCGGCGAGTACATCCCGCTGCGCTCGCTCATCAGCGCCTTCAGCAGCGACGTCGACAAGGTGCGGCAGGACTTCAGCCGCGGCACGGAGCCCGGCGTCTTCACCATGGCCGGTGCGAAGGTGGGCATCGCGACCTGCTACGAGGCGGCGTTCGACTGGGCGGTGCGCGACACCGTCACCCACGGCGCACAGCTCATCTCGGTGCCCAGCAACAACGCCACCTTCGACCGCAGCGAGATGACCTACCAGCAGCTCGCCATGTCCCGGATCCGCGCGGTCGAGCACAGCCGCGCCGTCACGGTGCCGGTGACCAGCGGCGTCAGCGCGATGATCATGCCGGACGGCGAGGTGACGTCGAAGACGACGTGGTACACCGCCGACTCGCTCGTCGAGGAGGTGCCGCTGCGTTCCTCGCGGACCCCCGCCACCCGCCTCGGCATACTGCCCGAGGCCGTCCTGGTGCTGATCGCCGCGGGCGGCCTCGGCTGGGCCGTGACCGCGGCGGCGCGGACCCGGCGCACCGGCACGGAGTGAACTCCCGGACCGGCAGGGGCGGTCGTGCCGCGCCGATAGGGTCGGACCATGGCTACTCCTGATTTCATCCGCACCATCCGCGCCGCCGCGGGCCAGCAGCTGCTCTGGCTCCCCGGGGTCACCGCCGTCGTCTTCGACGACGAGGGCCGGGTGCTGCTCGGGCGGCGCTCCGACAACGGCAGGTGGGCGGTGATCGGCGGCATCCCCGACCCGGGTGAGCAGCCCGCGGAGTGCGCGGTGCGCGAGGTGTACGAGGAGACGGCCGTGCACTGCGTCCCGGAGCGTGTGGTCCTGGTGCAGGCCCTCCAGCCGGTCACCTACGACAACGGCGACACCTGCCAGTACATGGACATCACCCTGCGCTGCCGTGCCGTCGGCGGCGAGGCGCGCGTCAACGACGACGAGTCGCTGGAAGTGGCCTGGTTCGACGTGGACGCGCTGCCCCCGCTGAACGAGTTCGCGCTGTCCCGCATCAAGCACGCGATGGCCGACGGCCCCACCTGGTTCGAGCAGGCCCCGGGGCAGTGAGCCGCGGCGCCCGCGCCCGGTGTGGCTCGCGGACCGCGCCACGGCCGCTGACGGGCCCTCCGTTAGCCTGAGGGCACGATGAACCGTTTGAGCACGTCATGGGGCGCGTACGACCTCACCCGCTTCCCGGAGGACCCCCGCGACCAGCTGCGCGCCTGGTCGGCGGCCGACGCCTACCTGCTGCGGCACCTGGCCGGCGAGGAGGAGGCGGCGGCCGTCGACCTCTCCGGAACCGTGGCCGTCGTCGGTGACCGGTGGGGCGCGCTGACCACCGCCCTCGCGGGGCACGCGCGCGTGCCGGTGCAGATCACCGACTCCTTCCTCGCCCAGCAGGCCACCCGCGCCAACCTGGCGCGGGCCGGACACCCGCTGGACGCGGCACGGCTCCTGACGACCAGGGACGCCCCGCCCGCCCGCGTCGACGTGCTCCTGGTCCGCGTACCGAAGAGCCTCGCCCTCCTGGAGGACCAGCTGCACCGGCTGGCGCCCGCCCTGCACGAGGGCACGGTCGTCGTCGGCACCGGCATGGTCACCGAGATCCACACGTCGACGCTGGAGCTCTTCGAGCGCATCATCGGCCCGACCAGGACGTCGCTGGCCCGGCAGAAGGCACGCCTCATCTTCAGCACCCCCGACCCGGAGCGCGCGGCCGGGAAGAGCCCGTGGCCCCGCAGTTACGTGCTGCCCGCCGACTCCGGCGCCGGCGCGGGCCTGACCGTCGTCAACCACGCGGGCATCTTCTGCGCCGACCGGCTCGACATCGGCACCCGCTTCTTCCTCAAGCATCTGCCGCGCGCCCGCGGCGCCGCCCACGTCGTGGACCTCGGCTGCGGCAACGGCGTGCTCGGCACCGCCGCCTCCGTCGCGGACCCCGACGCCACGGTCACCTTCATCGACGAGTCGTTCCAGGCCGTCGCCTCCGCCGAGGCCACCTTCCGCGCCAACGCCGTCGACGACGCCGAGGCGCACTTCGTGGCCGGCGACGCCCTCACCGCCGTGCCGCCGGGGACGGTGGACCTCGTCCTCAACAACCCGCCCTTCCACAGCCACCAGGCGACGACCGACGCGACCGCCCGCCGCATGTTCGGCGGCGCCCGCGCCGCGCTGCGCCCCGGCGGCGAGCTGTGGGTCATCGGCAACCGCCACCTCGGCTACCACGTGCGCCTCCGCAAGCTCTTCGGCAACGCGGAGGTCGTGGCGAGCGACCCCAAGTTCGTCCTGCTGCGGGCGGTCAAGGGCGAGCGGTGAGGGGCGCGCGGTGACGGGCGGCCGCCGACACCGGGCCTGTTCGGCACTCCCGCCCGGGCGCGCGTGATGGGAGCGTCGTAGGGCGACGGCCGGGCCGAGCCGCGGCCCGGGTGGCGGAGGGAGACGATCGACCGTGGAACTGCCCCTGATCGTGGGTGTCGACGGTTCGCCGGCCGCCTTGCGGGCGCTGGACTGGGCCGTCGACGAGGCCGTGCGGCGGGAGACACCGCTGCGCGTCGTGCACGCGTCGAGCTGGGAGTGGTACGAGGGGCACGAGCCGTCCTTCGGCGTCGGCGGCGACGCCGTACAGGCCTCGGCGGACCACGTCGTCGAGCGGGCGGTGGAGCACGTCCGCCGCCGTACGGCCGCCGTCGAGGTGAGCGGCACGGTCCTGTCCGAGGACCCGGCCGCCGCGCTGATCCGCGCGAGCGGCGAGGCCTCGGCGGTCGTCGTCGGCAGCCGGGGCAGGGGCCGGCTCGCCGGGCTGCTGCTCGGCTCGGTGAGCCTGGCGGTCGCCGCCCGCGCCACGGCGCCTGTCGTCGTCGTACGCGACACCGAAGGCGAGCCGGACCCGGACGCCGGAGCGCGGATCACCGTCGGCGTGGGGGAGCCCGGCGACTCGGCCGCCGCCGTGGCCTTCGCGTGCGACGCGGCGGAGCGGCGCGGTGCCACCCTGCGCGCCGTGCACGCCTGGCGCTGCCCGGCCCACGAGGCCCCGGCCCGGCCCCGGCCCTCCGAGCGCACCGACCCGCACCAGCGGCGGGCCGAGGAGGAGCTGGACGAGGCGCTGCGCGCACCCCTGCGCGCCCACCGCACCCTCACGGTGCGCCGCGACGTGCCGGAGGGGCACGCCCGCACCGCGCTGCTCGACGCGGCCCGCGCCTCCGACCTCCTCGTGGTCGGCGCCCACCGCCGCAAGGGGCAGCTCGGCATGCAGCTCGGACCGGTCAGCCACGCGGTGCTCCACCATGCGGCCTGCCCGGTGGCGGTCGTCCCGCACGGCTGATGTGCTGGACGCGGAGGAGCCGCGCCGACGACAGCGTCCCGCACGACTGACCCGCCGCTCACGTGGAACCCGATCGGCACGCCTGACCCCGTCGTATGCCCCGAATCTCGCGAGGAGGACCTGTGGCACCTGTGGCGAAGGACCACCTGGCGGCGCTCGACGCCCACTGGCGCGCCGCCAACTACCTGGCCGTCGGCCAGATCTATCTGATGAGCAACCCCCTGCTGACCGAGCCGCTGCGGCCCGAGCACATCAAGCCGCGCCTGCTCGGCCACTGGGGCACGTCACCCGGCCTCAACTTCGTCCACACCCACCTCAACCGCGTCATCCAGGAGCGGGATCTGGACGCCCTGTGCGTGTGGGGGCCGGGCCACGGCGGACCCGCCGTACTCGCCAACTCCTGGCTTGAGGGCTCGTACAGCGAGGTCTACCCGGATGTCTCGCGGGACGCGGAGGGCATGGCGAAGCTCTTCCGGCAGTTCTCGTTCCCCGGGGGTGTGCCGAGCCACGTGGCGCCCGAGACGCCCGGTTCGATCCACGAGGGCGGTGAGCTCGGCTACTCGCTCGCGCACGCCTACGGAGCCGCCCTCGACAACCCGGACCTGCTGGTCGCCTGCGTGATCGGGGACGGCGAGGCCGAGACCGGGCCGCTGGCCGCCTCCTGGCACTGCAACAAGTTCCACGACCCGGCGCACGACGGCGCGGTGCTGCCGATCCTCCACCTCAACGGCTACAAGATCGCCAACCCGACCGTGCTGTCCCGGATCCCCGAGGCCGAACTGGACGCGCTCCTCAAGGGGTACGGCCACGAGCCGCTGTACGTCGCCGGTGACGATCCGCGCAAGGTCCACCAGGCGATGGCCAAGGCCATGGACCAGGCGCTCGACCGCATCGCCGCCGTCCAGCGGGCCGCCCGCGGCGGCGGGGGTGCGCAGGGCCGCCCGCGGTGGCCGATGATCGTGCTGCGCACGCCCAAGGGCTGGACAGGACCGGAGGCCGTCGACGGGGAGCCGGTCGAGAACACCTGGCGCGCGCACCAGGTGCCGCTGTCCGGAGTCCGCGAGAACCCGGAGCACCTGCGGCAGTTGGAGAAGTGGCTGAAGTCCTACCGCCCCCAGGAGCTCTTCGACGAGGACGGCCGCCCCACCGCCCAGGTCCTGGCCTGCGTGCCCGGCGGCGAGCGCCGGCTCGGTGCCACCCCGCACGCCAACGGCGGCCGCCTCACCCGCCGGCTGCCCGTCCCGCCCCTGGAGAAGTTCGCCGTCCCCGTGGACAAGCCGGGCACGACGCTGCACGAGCCGACCCGGATCGCCGGCAAACTGCTCGCACAGGTCATGGCGGACACCGCGGAGCGCCGCGACTTCCGCGTCGTGGGCCCGGACGAGACCGAGTCCAACCGGCTCGGCGCGCTCTACGACGCCACGGGCAAGGCCTGGCAGGCCCGGATCCTCGACACGGACGAGCACCTCGCCCGCGACGGCCGCGTCATGGAAGTCCTCTCCGAACACCTCTGCCAGGGCTGGCTTGAGGGCTACACGCTGACCGGCCGCCACGGCCTGTTCTCCTGCTACGAAGCGTTCGTCCACATCGTCGACTCGATGGTCAACCAGCACATCAAGTGGCTGAAGACCTCCCGCACCCTGCCCTGGCGCGCACCCGTGCCGTCCCTGAACTACCTGCTGACCTCGCACGTGTGGCGGCAGGACCACAACGGCTTCTCGCACCAGGACCCCGGCTTCGTGGACCACGTGCTCAACAAGAGCCCCCACGTCGTACGCGTCTACCTCCCGCCGGACGCCAACACCCTGCTCTCCGTGACCGAGCACGTCCTGCACAGCCGGGACTACGTCAACGTCGTCGTCGCGGGCAAGCAGCCCTGCTTCGACTGGCTCTCCCTCGACGACGCCCGCGCCCACTGCGCGCGCGGGGCGGGCGTCTGGGAGTGGGCGGGGACGGACGACGGCTCGCGGGACCCCGACGTGGTGCTCGCCTGCGCCGGTGACGTGCCCACCCAGGAAGTCCTCGCCGCCGCGGCGCTGCTGCGCGAGCACCTGCCCGAGCTCACCGTGCGCGTCGTCAACGTCGTCGACATCGCCCGGCTGATGCCCCGCGAGGAGCACCCGCACGGCATGGCGGACTCCGAGTACGACGCGCTCTTCACCCGCGACAAGCCGGTGATCTTCGCCTATCACGGCTATCCGTGGCTGATCCACCGCCTCGCCTACCGCCGCACCGGCCACGACAACCTGCACGTGCGCGGCTACACGGAGGCGGGCACGACGACCACGCCGTTCGACATGGTGGTCCGCAACAACCTCGACCGGTACCGCCTCGTCATGGACGTCATCGACCGCGTCCCGGGCCTGGCGGTGCGGGCGACGGCCGTGCGCCAGGCGATGGCCGACGCCCGCACCCGGCACCACGCCTGGATCCGCGAGCACGGCACGGACGTGCCCGAGGTCGCCGACTGGACGTGGCCCTACTGACCGACGTGAGCCACGAGGAACTGTTCCCCCGGCCCCGCACCGTCCTCGGCCCGGGGGCGGCGCACCTGCCGGACTGGCTGGCACCGGAGGAACAGCTGCGGCTGGTGGCGGCCTGCCGTGCGTGGGCGGCGCCGCCCGCCGGGCTGCGGCTGGTCAGGACGCCCGGCGGCGGCGCGATGACGGCGCGGCAGTTCTGTCTGGGCTGGCACTGGTATCCGTACGAGTACGCGCGCACCGTGGTCGACGGGGACGGCGCCCCCGTGAAGCCGATGCCGCCGTGGCTCGCCGAGCTGGGCCGCAGGGCGGCCGAAGCGGCAGGGCACGACGTCGAGGAGACGTACGACATCGCCCTCGTCAACTTCTACGACGCCGACGCGCGCATGGGCATGCACCGCGACAGCGACGAGGAGTCCGGGGCGCCCGTGGTGTCACTCAGCCTCGGTGACACGGGCGTCTTCCGCTTCGGCAACACGGAGACGCGCACCAGGCCGTACACGGACATCGAGCTGCGCAGCGGCGACCTGGTGGTCTTCGGCGGCGCCTCCCGCCTCGCCCACCACGGGGTGCCGCGGGTGCTCCCCGGCACCGCGCCGCCGGAGCTGGGGCTGACCGGGCGACTGAACATCACGCTGCGCGTCAGCGGTTTCACCGAAGGCGGGTGACGTGGGGCGGCGGTGGCCCGTGCGTGCTCATGCCGCCTCCAGGTCGAGGAGCCGCCGCTTGCGGTCGAGGCCCGCGGCGTAACCGGTCAGGGAGCCGTCGGCGCCGATCACCCGGTGGCAGGGGCGCACGACGAGCAGCGGATTGCGTCCGACGGCGGTGCCCAGGGCGCGGACGGCGGCGCGGGAGAGGCCGAGCTGCTCGGCGAGCCGCCCGTACGTGGTCGTCGTGCCGTACGGCACCGTGTCGAGGGCCGCCCAGACCTTGCGCTGGAACTCGGTGCCCGCCCCGGCGGCGTACTCGATGTCGAAGTGGGTCAGGCTCCCGGCGAAGTACGAGCGCAGCTGCGCGGTGATCACGTCGAAGGCCGCGTCGTCGCGCACCCAGCCGTCCAGGACGACGGCGCCGCCCTTCTGGCCCGGCATGGACAGCGAGGCAAGGGCGGTGCCGCCCTTGGCGGTGGCCGACTCCTCGCCCACCAGCAGCAGCTCGCCCAGCGGGCTGTCGATCGTCGTGTGGACGGTCATCGGACTCTCCTCAAGCGTTCGGGTACTGCCTCCAGTCTGGGGTGTGCGCGGCGGCGCGGCTGGCGGGATTCGGACATCACGTCGACCGCGAAGGCCCCCTCCGACGAGGTTATGCAACTAGTTGCACAACGCTCGCGCCTGGTCTACAACTGTCCTGTAGACACCGCGTACGGAGGGGCCGCATGAGCCGTTACCCGAACCTGCTGAACCCGCTCGACCTGGGCTTCACCACCCTGCCCAACCGGGTCCTCATGGGCTCCATGCACGTGGGCCTCGAAGAGGCACCGAACGGCTTCGAGCGGATGGCGGAGTTCTACGCGACCCGGGCGCGCGGCGGCGTCGGCCTCATCGTCACCGGCGGCATCGCCCCGAACGAGCTCGGCAGGCCCTGGGACGGCGGCGCCAAGCTCACCACCGAGGCGGAGGCGAAGGAGCACGCCGCGATCACCGCCGCCGTGCACGCCGAGGGCGGGAAGATCGCGATGCAGATCCTCCACTTCGGCCGGTACGCCTACCACGACAAGCTCGTCGCACCCAGCGCGATCCAGGCGCCGATCAGCCCCTTCGTGCCCCGCGAACTCACCGACGACGAGGTCGAGCAGACCGTCGAGGACTTCGTGCGCGCCGCCGAACTCGCCAAGCTCGCGGGCTACGACGGCGTCGAGGTCATGGGCTCCGAGGGCTACCTGATCAACGAGTTCATCGCGGCCCCCACCAATCAGCGCACCGACCGCTGGGGCGGCTCCTATGAGAACCGCATCCGCTTCCCCGTCGAGATCGTCCGCCGCACCCGCGAACGCGTCGGCGCCGACTTCATCATCATCTACCGCCTCTCCATGCTGGACCTCGTCCCCGGCGGCTCGACCCTCGAAGAGGTCGTCCACCTCGCCAAGGAGATCGAGGCCGCGGGCGCCACGATCATCAACACCGGCATCGGCTGGCACGAGGCACGCATCCCCACCATCGCGACCTCGGTGCCGCGCGGCGCCTACAGCTTCGTCACCAAGAAGCTCATGGGCGAGGTCTCCGTGCCGCTCGTGACCGTCAACCGCATCAACACCCCGAAAATCGCCGAGCAGTTGCTCGCCGACGGCGCCGCCGACATGGTGTCGCTGGCCCGCCCGCTGCTCGCCGACCCGGACTTCGTCAACAAGGCGAAGGCCGAGCAGCCCGAGGCCATCAACACCTGCATCGGCTGCAACCAGGCCTGCCTCGACCACACCTTCAACCTGCAGATCACCTCCTGCCTGGTGAACCCGCGCGCCTGCCACGAGACCGAACTCGTGCTCTCGCCCACCCGCACCAAGAAGCGCATCGCCGTCGTCGGCGCGGGCCCCGCCGGACTCGCCTTCACCGTCTCCGCCGCCGAGCGCGGCCACGACGTCACGCTGTACGACGCGGCATCCGAGATCGGCGGCCAGCTCAACGTCGCCCGCAAGGTCCCCGGCAAGGAAGAGTTCGACGAGACCCTGCGCTACTTCCGCACCCAGCTGGACCTGCACGGCGTCGACGTCCGGCTGAACACCGTCGCCACCGCGGACGACCTCGCGGGGGAGGCGTACGACGAAGTGGTCGTCGCCGCCGGCGTCACCCCCCGTACCCCCGAGATCCCCGGCATCGACCACCCCAGCGTCGTCGGCTACCTCGACGTGCTGCGCGACGGCGCGCCCGTGGGGGAGCGCGTCGCGATCATCGGCGCGGGCGGCATCGGCTTCGACGTCGCCGAGTTCCTCACCGACGGCGGCGAGAAGGCGAGCCTCGACCCGGCCACGTACTTCCGCCAGTGGGGCGTCGACATGGACTTCCGCGAGCGCGGCGGCCTGACGAAGCCCGAGCGGCCCACACCGCCGCGCACCGTCCACCTGCTGCAGCGCAAGACGTCCAAGGTCGGCAAGGGCCTCGGCAAGACCACCGGCTGGATCCACCGCACCGAACTGCGCCACCGCGGCGTCGCGATGGTGGCGGGCGCCAGCTACGACCTGATCGACGACGCGGGCCTGCACATCACCGTCGACGGACAGTCGTCCGTGATCCCCGTCGACACGGTCGTGCTCTGCTCCGGGCAGGAGCCGCGCCGCGACCTGTACGAGGAGCTCGTCGCGGCCGGCGTCGTGGCGCACCTCATCGGGGGCGCCGACGTCGCGGCCGAACTGGACGCCAAGCGCGCCATCAAGCAGGGCACGGAGCTGGCCGCCGCGCTCTGAGCGCCCGTGGCCGCGCGGCCCGTCCCTAGGATTGCCCCATGTCACTCCCGCACGCGATCCTCACCGCCCTCCTGGAGAAGCCGTCGTCGGGCCTCGAACTGACCCGCAGGTTCGACAAGTCGATCGGCTACTTCTGGTCGGCCACGCACCAGCAGATCTACCGCGAGCTGGGCAGGCTGGAGCGCGAGGGCGCCATCCGCGCGCTGCCGCGGCAGGGGGCGACACGGGGGCAGAAGAAGGAGTACGAGGTCCTGCCTGCGGGCCGCGCCGAACTGGCCCGCTGGACGGCCGCGAGCCAGGACCCGAAGCCGCTCCGCGACACCCTCCTGCTGCGCCTGCGTGCCGCGGCGGTCGTCGGCGCGGCGGGCATCGCGGGCGTCCGCGAGGACCTGCACCACCATCTCGACCTGCACCAGCGGCAGTTGGCCGAGTACGAGGAGATCGAGCGGCGCGACTTCCCGCCAGAAAAGGACGCCGTCGAGGACCGGCTGCGCCACGCCGTGCTGCGGGCGGGCATCGACCTGGAGACGTTCTGGACGCAGTGGCTCACGCGGACCATCGAGGAACTCGAAGCACCTTAGGGTTTTTGGCCTAGCCGAGCGTCGCCTCCCGGGGGTCCCACTCCGCGGGCAGCGGCCGCGGCGGCACGACCTGGGTGGGCAGCGAGGCGAATCGCGCGCGCTCGGCGGAGTCCGCGATCGCCGTCATCGTCTGCAGGACGTGCAGCGCGAGCGCGCCGGAAGCCCGGTGCGCGGTGCCCTGCCGCAGGGCGCGCGCCATGTCGACCACGCCGAGGCCCCGCCCGTCGGTCCGCCCCCGCACGGGCAGCTCGCGCCACTCGTCGGAGCCGTTGGGCAGCAGCTTCAGCGGCCCGCCGAACGTGTTCGGGTCGGGCACCGCGAGGGTGCCCTCGGTCCCGGTGACCTCGAAGCGGATGCGGGGCAGCGCGGAGTCGAAGCTGAACGTCGAGGCGGCCCGCACACCGGAGGCGAACCGGATCAGCGACGACACGTGCGTCGGTACGTCGACGGGGAACGCCTGTCCCGCCTTCGGCCCCGACCCCACGACGCGCTCCATGCGCGCGCGTGCCGCCGTCGCGGCCACCTGCTCTACCCCGCCGAACAGCGCGACGAGCGAGGTCAGGTAGTACGGGCCCAGGTCGAAGAGGGGCCCCGCGCCCGGCTGGTAGAAGAACGCCGGATCGGGATGCCAGCCCTCGGGCCCCAGACTCTGCGTCACGGTCGTCGCCGCCACGGGCACGCCGATGTGCCCGGCCGCCACGGCCCGCAGCGCCGACTGCAGGCCCGCGCCGAGGAACGTGTCCGGCGCGTTCCCCACGAGCAGCCCCCGCTCCGACGCCTCGGCGAGCAGCTTCTCCGCCTCGCCAGGGGCGAGCGTGATGGGTTTCTCGCCGTAGACGTGCTTCCCGGCGCGCAGGGCGGCCGTCGCCACCTGCGCGTGCGCGACGGGAACGGTCAGATTGACGACGAGCTCGACCTCGGACAGCGCGAGCACCGTCCCGAGGCTGCCCGACACGGGTATGCCGTGGGTGACGGCCGCGGCGGCCGCCCGCTCCTCGTCGAGATCGGCGACGGCCACGACCCGGACGTCCGGGAACCGGCTCAGCGTACGCAGGTACTCGGCGCTGATGACGCCCGCGCCGACGACGGCCACGCCGACCGGGCCCGCGCCGACGGGTGCGGGAGTCACAGCGCCTCCAGGGTGCTGAGGTAGCCGGAGCTGGCCGCGAGCTCGCCGAAGAGGGCCTCCGTGTCGCCCGCGAAGGAGTCGAACTCGACGATCCGCCACGCGTCCGGCGCGGCGGCGAGGATCTCCGGCATCGGCATGGTGCCGCAGCCGACCGCCACGTTCGGGCCCTCCCTGGTGCCGGGGCCGTCCTTGAGGTGCAGCGCCCGCACCCGGTCGCCGAGGCGGCGCAGGAGGCCCGGGACGTCGGCGCCGCCGACCGCCGCCCAGTAGGTGTCGATCTCCAGGAAGACGTCCGGGTCGAGCAGCCCGGCGAGCACGTCGACGGCGTGCGGGGCCGCCGCCCCTTCGTCGCCGAAGCGGGGCTCGATCTCCCACCAGTGGTTGTGGTAGCCGATGCGTACACCGTGCCGACGGGCCAGTGCGGCAAGGGAGTTGAGGCGGTCGGCCGTGCGCGCGAGCCCGTCGTGGGAGGTGAACTCCTCGGGCGGGATGCCCGCGGGAACGATCGCGACATCCGTCCCGAGCGTCCGCACGGCGTCGAGGACGTGCTCCGGCTCCGGGCCGAGCAGTTGCACGGCGTGCGTGCCGGAGACGGTGAGCCCGAGGTCGTCGACGACGCGGCGCAGCCCCTCCGGGTCGCCGAGCACGTCGTACGCCTCCACCGCGCCGTACCCCAGACCGGCGAGGCGGCGCAGCGTCCCCTCCCGGTCGGCGACGAGCTGGTCGCGCACGGTGTAGAGCTGAACGCTGAGCGGTCGTGGCATGAACGCGCCCTCCCCTGTCGGCTGGGAGGACGGTAAGGCGGTTCGGCGGGGTCGGCAAGGGTGCCTCCGCGCGCGACCGCCGCCCACCCGGAATGCCTATGGGTGGGCGGCGGTCGTCGGCGAGGTGCCGGCCGTGGCCCTCGGTCAGGGGCGGCCGGTGGCTCCGCGCCGGCGCAGGTACCAGACACCGCCGGCCGCGGCCGCGGCCACCAGGGCCCCGCCGGTGACGAGCGTGATCGTGCCGCGGTCCTCGGAACCGCCCCCGAGTCCTCCGCGGACGCCCCGCGCGGGCGCGGTCGTCGAGGAGGCCGTCGGCGTGGTGCCGACGGTGACGGTCCGAGGTCCGACCTGCGTGCCGTCCTTGCAGGAGACGAGCACCGTGTAGGAACCGGCGCTGACGTTCCGCCAGGAGGCGCTGCCGTTGACCAACGCCGCCTGCTGGCCGCCGGCGAAGCTGGCGTTGGCCGCGCCCATGAGCGAGGCCGTACCGCCGTCGGGACAGGAGGCGGTGGTGGCCCGCACCGTGGAACCGGTGGCGGTGACGGTGAGATCGTCGGCCGCGGACGCCGAAGGAGCACCCAGTATCAGCGGCAGCGCGGCGGCGGCGACGGTCAGGCCGGTACGGACACATATCTGAGTAGTACGCATGAGTCTGCCCTCCGGTGACACGGGAGGCGGTACAACCCATGCGCCGCCGAGAGTCGGGGAACGCCCGTGCTACCTGACGAAGAGCCAACGTGCCGCGAGCGGCGACCGCATGCGGACGGCCGCCGGGCAGGTGACGGAATCCATCGTCCGGCGCAGACGCGTCAATGGGGGGCGGGCACGAGGCCGTCCGCGACCAGCCCCTCGTGCACCGCCTGCCCCAGCGTCTGGACCGCCGACTGCGGGCGCACCATCACGGTGAACTCCTTGATCCGCCCCTCCTCGTCGAAGTGCAGCAGGTCGATGCCGTGGATCTCCTTCCCGTTCACGGTGGTGCGGAAGAGGAGCACGTCCGACTCCGCCTCACCGCCGTCGGAGCTGGTTCGCGCCTCGCCCGAGTACGCGCCGACGTACCGGAAGTCCTCGAACGTCCGCAGCAGCACGCCGAAGAGCCCGAGCACCATGGGACGGCCTTCGAAGGGCGTGAACTTCACCGGGCTGTAGAAGCGGACGTCCGGCGTGAACAGCTCCTCCAGGGCGTCGAGATCGCGCTGCTCGACGACGGCACGGAAGCGCGCGGCGGTGGGATGGGTCATGGTTCCTCCGTGGATGCATAGCCGCATAGTCACGAATATGATTAGTCAGATCGATGACTATGATGGAGTGAAGTGCGGCTGGAGGGAAGGGGATCCGGAAGATGGCTCTGCGGCACGCGGTGCTCGCGGCACTGCTGGACGGCGAGTACAGCGGATACCAGCTGGCCAAGGGCTTCGACATCGGCGTGGCCAACTTCTGGCACGCCCTGCCCCAGCAGCTCTACGCCGAGCTGGCCAAGCTGGAGACGGAGGGCCTGATCGCGGGGCGGGAGGTCGTCCAGGAGGGCCGGCCCAACAAGCGGCTGTTCAAGGTCACCGACGACGGTCTCGCCGAGATGGAGCGATTCGCCGCGCGGGCCGCGAAGCCGTCCTTCATCCGCGATGACCTGCTGGTCAAGGTGCAGGCCGTCGACGGCGTCGCCGCCGCGCCGGTGATCGAGCAGCTCACGGAGCGGGCGGCGGTCGCCGACGCGAAGATCGAGGTCCTGGAGAAGCTCCTCGTACGGCTGCGGGGCGGCGCGGCCGAGGGCGAGTTCCTGCGCACCGGCGAGCGCGTCGGCCCCTATCTGACCTGCCTGCGCGGGCTCGCCTTCGAGCGCGAGTCCCGCGACTGGTGCCGGCGCGCGGCGGCGCTGCTGAGCGAGCGGGAGGCCGCGGCGCGCGGACGGGGCTGAGCTTCGGGGCGGCCCGGGGCTCGGGTTCAGCCCGTGGTGACCGTCCGCTCGGGGGTGTAGCCGCCCCACGTCCCGTCCGGCAGCTTGGGCCGGACCCGCACCCGGTGCCGCTCCCCGGCCTCCCTGCCGATGTAGAAGCTGTGCTCGGCCTTGTCGCGCGGCGCGGTGCCGCCGAAGACGAGCGAGGTGGCGGTGCGGCCGTCCAGCTGGATCTGATACTCCGTCACGGCACCGCCGGTACGCGGCGGTGTCCACGACAGGTCGATGTAGTACGCCCCGTCGGCACGGTGGGTGTCCGCGCGGAAGCCGGTGGGCGCGGTGCCGCGTCCCGAGCCCTTGCCCGCCGCGGTGGTGACGCGGACCGCGGGGCTCGCGGGCGAGAAGTTGTCGGCGGCGTCGCGCGCCTTGACCGTGAAGGTGTAGTCGGTACCGGGCCGCAAGCCGGTGACCAGCGTCGCGGTCTGCCCCCCGCCCACACTGTGGATCTTCGAGCCGCCCTGGAAGACCTCGTACGAGGCCACCTTCGTGTTGTCCGACGACCTGCTCCAGGAGAGCATCACCGCCCGGCTCCCCTCGGCCTCGCCCGTCAGACGCCCGGGCCGGGTCGGGGGCTTGTGGTCGGCGGCGGCCGCGGCGGGCATCGTGACCGTGAGCTCCTTGCTCTCCTCGCTCAGATTCCCCTCGGCGTCGCGGGCCCGCACGGTGAAGGTGTACGTGGCGGACGGCCGCAGCCCCACGACGTCCACCATGTGCTCCCCGCCCGGCACCTCCTTGACCTTCTTGGTCCCGCGGTACACCTCGTACCCGGTGACTTCGGTGTCGTCGGTGGCCTGGTTCCACATGACGTGGGCGGTGGTGGAGCTGCCCGCCTGCACGGTGAGGCCGCGGGGTGCCGCCGGGGGCCTGGTGTCCTCGGTGTCGCCGCCGCCCCACGCGCAGCCGCTCAGCGTGGCCGCGGCCGCGGTCGCGGCCGTCGCCGTCAGCAGGGCCAGGGGGGTGGGGAGACGGGGGATCCGTCGCACGGTGCTGCCTTCCACTCGACGGCATTGGTACGGACCTATTTGACACAGCTGACGAGAGCACATCAAGGGGTGGGGCGTGTCCGCTGTGCGACACGAGGTCGGCCGCCCCCCTGCAAACCAGGCGGAACCTGGCCGGCGGGTCAGGCGGGCGGGTAGACCAGGGTGATCTCCCGGTTCAGGCCGGTCTCGTCGGCGTCCGCGTACATGGAGACTTCGCCGTCGGCCCACCGCACCAGGAAGTCGTCCGGGTGCCGGTTGTCCGTGTAGTCGCCGGCGGCCAGGACGGTGGCGTGAGTCCAGAGCCTGTTGGGCTTTTTGACCTGTACCTCTCCGTGGAAGCCGTTCTGGTCGATGTCCTTGTAGAGGGTCAGTTCACCGTCTGTCCAGCGGACCATCAGGTCGTGCTGGTCGTTTCCGGTGAAGTCCCCCGAGGTGAGGGTCGAGGCGTGCTTCCAGGTGCCGTTGGGCGCGGCGAGCTTCTTCTCACCGTGGAAGCCGTCGCGGTTGACATTGGTGTAGAGGGTGACTTCGCCGTCGCTCCAGCGAACGAGAAGGTCGTCGGTCCACTTGTTGTCGCTCGTGTACCGGCCACCGGTGATGGAAGTGGCGTTCTTCCACAGGTCATTGGGCTTCTGGAGCTGGACCTCGCCGTGGAAGCCCCTCTCGTCCACGTCCGGGTAGAGCGTCAGTTCGCCGTCGGACCAGCGGACGATGAGATCGTCGCGGTCGGCACCGGTGAAGTCCCCGGCCGCCATGGTGGAGGCATGCTTCCAGGTGCCGTTAGGACCGGTCAGACGGATCTCCTTGTCGAAGTTGTCGGTATCCTCACCGGCGCCTCGGTACAGGCTGACCTCGCCGTCGGACCAGCGCACGATCAGATCGGAGTAGTCCCACGTACCGGGGTTCTTGTCGGTGAAGTAGCCCCCGGCCATGGCCTCGGCGTGCTGCCAGGTCTCGGCCTTGCCCAGGACGCCGCGGCCGGCCGGCTGCCGGTTGTTGACCGCGTCGTCGTACAGCGCCTTCGCGTCGCCGTCGAGGTACGAGCTGTACGAGATGTCGTCCTTGTCGCCGCCGGTCTTCCAGCCGCCGATGACGCCGATAAGGCCCCAGCCGCTGCCTTCCTTGATGAGGAAGGGGCCGCCCGACGCGCCGCCGGAGTACTTGTCGCACTGGATGCGCAGGAAACTGCCGGGAATCTTCGGGTCGGTGCTGTTGTAGCGGACGGTCTTGTCCGTGCAGTCCAGCGGGCGCTTCTGGTTGGCCGGGTAGCCGATCAGACGGACCGGGGCGTGGTCGTACCCGGCGTTGATCTTCAACTCGGCTCCGCCGACGACGTCTTGGACGTTCTTGCCGCCGCGCGGTTCGAGCTGCAGGAAGTTGAAGTCGAGGTCCGCACCGGCGTCAGGGCCCTTGGACAGGTACCGCTTGTCGACATAGATGCGCCCGGGCTTGACGGTGAAGGCGCCGTGCGGCTTCTTGCCGTCGTCGTATTGCGGGACGAAGGTGAGGTTCTTGCGTGCGTCCTGGTCGTCGAAGCAGTGACCGGCGCTCATCACGATGTTCTTGCCGGGGCTCTTGACGACCGTGCCGCCGCAGAAGCGGCCGGTATTGGTGCCGTCGTTCCAGAAGAAGGTGCCGACGATCGGCAGCCCTTCAAATGGCCGGCTGGTGGAACGCGGCATCCTCGTCGGAGCGGAGAACCGCTTGGCCTCCTGCTCCTGGACGGGCTTCGCGTCTCGCATACGCTCCGGCGTCCAGTAATCGTCGGCGTCGGCCGGCGTGAACCCGCGCGCGTCGTCGTCACCGTCGGCCGGGACGGGGGTCGGCGGGGCGGTGGGCTTCGCCGTGCTCTCCACCGCCTTCGGTGCGGCGGCTTCCCCCCTGGGCGTCGGATCGCCCGGGTCTGCGAACGCCGGAAGACCCGGTAGCAGAACCAGAGCCGCGGCCCCCGCCGCGACGCCCAGTGCTCTACGCAATCGCATGGTCATTTCCCCCCATATGAAGATGAGAGGCGGATCACGCTGTGTGGCGTGACCGCGCCAATATGAGTCATGATCGTAAAACCGTGGCGGCCTGGGAGATATATGATCAACTTCACACGTGTATCCGTGTATGGCGGAATTTTCGCGATTGCCCTGCCTGTGCTGCTACTTGGGCCCGCCAGCGCGGTCTACGGTGAGGCGCTGCCCTTCCCCGGACGGGGATACGTGTCCCTCGGAGGCCCGGCCGAGCCTGGCCGGATCGTGGATCTCACGGTGAAGGAGCGGCCGGGCAACCCGCATCCGACAGCAGTGTCCGTCTCCAGTCCCGCGCTGACCGACGACACGGTCCTGGGTGACACGGGACGCGCCTGGGTGGGCGTCGGCCGGATCAAGGAGGAGACCAAACCCGGCACGTACGACGTGAAGTTCACCCTCCGGCACAAGGACGCGAACTGTGTCGGTGAAGGGGAACAGGACTACGTGTGTGACTACCCGCCCATCGTCCTCAGGGCGCAGGTGAAGGTCGCTGCAACGCAGAACGGATCCAGCTTCGGTTCCGGCCTCGCGGTCGGGGTCTCTTCCGGCGCCGCGGTGGTGCTCGCCGCAGGAGCTGTCTTGTTGCGCCGCAAGCACCGTCGTGCAGCCGGCGAGACGTCGTGACGCCCCGACGCATGGGTAAGTGGAGCCCAGAGTGGTCGGCACGGCCTGCACGCGTATACGTATGGTCGATGGCCCTGTTGCTCATGGCGAGCGCGGCCTGTACGGGAACTGAGCACTCAGTCGGCCGTGCAGGGGCGCCGGGGGCCGGGGACGCACTCTTCCCCGCTTTGGGAAACGGTGGTTACGACGTCTCTCATTACGGCCTGACCCTCGACTACGTCCCGGACACCAATCATCTGAAGGGCACTGCGGTCATCACCGCCGTCGCCACCCAGGATTTGAGCCGCTTCAACCTCGACTTCACAGGCTTGAAGGTGCGTGCCGCTGTGGTTGACGGTGTGCGTGCACGCTTCAACCGCGAGAAGAGTGAACTGACCGTGTCGCCCTCGAAGGCGATCAAACGTGGGGACACCTTCAAGGCCACCGTCACCTACGACGGCACACCGAAAACGATCGAGGGCGCCGACGGAAGCCTGGAGGGCTGGATCGAGACGGACGACGGCTCGACCGCCCTCGGGCAGCCGGCCGGCTCCATGACGTGGTTCCCAGGCAACAACCATCCCGCGGACAAGGCCACGTACGACATCACTGTCACCGTACCCAAGGACGAGGACGGTGATCCGTACGACGTGGTGAGCAATGGGGTCTTGACGAAGGAGGAGGACAAGGGAAACCGCGTCACCCGACGCTGGCGGACCGAGCAGCCCATGGCGAGCTACCTCGCCCACGTGTCCGTGGGTTACTTCGAGATCCACAAAGGGTGGACCTCCGACGGCCTGCCCGTCTATGTCGCCGTCGACCCGGACGAGTCCGAAGACGCCCAAGACGTGAAGGACTTGGTGCCCGAGGTCATCGACTGGGCCAGTGAGAACTTCGGGCCGTACCCCTTCTCATCCGTAGGCGCCATCGTCGACCACCTGCCCGAGCTCAGCTACGCCCTGGAGACCCAGACCAAGCCCTACTTCCAGGAGGCGCCCGAAGAAACGCTGTTGGTGCACGAACTGGCGCACCAGTGGTTCGGCAACTCTGTCACTCGCGGGCGTGGAAGGACATGTGGCTCAATGAGGGCCTCGCCACGTACGCGGAATGGCTCTGGCAAGAGGACGACGACGGGAAGCCGGCCCGGAAGACCTTCGAGGAGTTCTACGACGGAACGCACCCGGAGAGCGGGGGCATCTGGGACTTCCCGCCGGCCGATCCACCCAGCGGCGCCCGGGTCTCCGACAAGCCCGTCTACGGGCGAGGTGCCATGGTCGTGCACAAGGTGCGCGAGGCTGTCGGCGACGACACTTTCTACGACATCCTCCACGCCTGGACGAAGCGATACCGGCACCGGAACGCCGACACTCAGCAGTTCATCGCCCTGTGCGAGGAGAAGTCGGGCAAGGATCTGTCGGGTGTGTTCGACACCTGGCTCTTCAGCAGCAAGAAGCCGGCACTTGGGCGTTGACCTTTCGGAGTGCACTTCGTGTCGGCCCCGGGCTTCCCGAGGGCCCGGGGCCGGTGCGGCCTTCGCCTTAACCGCTGTGAGTGACACGGTGGCCACGCCGTCCCCGGGTGGTGGAGCAGGATCCAGGAGCACAGCCTCGGCTGGGTGGCCGCCCGTGACGACGGCGTTCTCGTCGGCTTCGTCAACGTGGCGTGGGACGGCGGGGGCCACGCCTTCCTGATCGACACGAAGACCCGGATGTCACATCAGCGCGCCCCACGGAGGCAGGGCTGATCCATCTGCCTTCTCTACGGTGAGCAGTCGACCGAGTCGGCCGAGTCGACCGAATCGGTGTGGTCGACGGGTCTGATGTGTCGGGCTAGGATCACGGCGTGATGACGGCCTGGTCTCCTACCGGTGCCCGGCGGAGCCGCTCGACGGCGGCTCTGTGGCGGGCCGTGGGGCTGGGCCTCTTTCTCTTCGGACTGGTGTTCACGCACGTGGCCAGTTCGGAGGCCACGAGCCGTCACCTGCGGGTCGACGGTCCCGTGATGTCGCTCGCCGCGCTGACTCCGGTGCCGGAGGACGCTCCCGTGGTCGCCGGGGCACAGGAAGGCCCCCGGCACGACCATCCCCAGCAGCACACCGTCGAGGAGTGCGCCCTGGGGCAGCCCCCGCAGGGGCCCGGCGTGGACCTGCCCTGCCTCTCGCCGCTGGATCCGCAGCGGCAGGGCAGCGTGTCCGGGCCGGTCCGCGTCCAGCGCGGCGCGGGCCGGGACTTCGTGATCCCGATAGCCCACGCGGTCGATTCCACGATTCTGCGCGTCTAGGCCGGCCCGGTTCCCTGACCGGTCTGTCCTCGTTCCGGCCGCAGACGGCACGCTTGCCGCGTCCGTGCCCCGGCCGGGCAGCTGCCGCGTGGAGGATCTGTGCTGCCTCGGCTGTTCACTCGTAACACGCCGCTCATTCGTACCCCACGGCTTATCTGTAAGGCGCTGTACGTCCTGCTGGTGGCCGCGGTGCTCGCGTGCGCCGGTGGGCAACTCCATGCCCACGGGGGAACGCACGCGCCCACCGGATGGCACACGGTCGTCGAAGTCGAAGTCGCTGGATCTGCGGCCGTGTTGGACGCGCCCGCTTTCCCCGACCACTGTCACGAGCCCGGCTCCGGCGCGGGTTCCGCCGCGCAGTCGTCGGCCCGGCTTCCTCCGCTCGGTGCGACACGGGCCTCGGACGCCGTGCGTGCCTCTGTGCTCCGCACTCGGGGAGCCGCCCCGAGGGCGGTGCCGAGCGGTGGCCGTACCGCCCTCAACTCGCTGTGCAGGTGGCGCATATAGGGGGCTGCCGTGAGTCCTCCGTACGCGTCCACCCCCCTCGACTGAGAGCGAAGAAGCGAAGAGATGCACTCTCCCGTCGCACACGACTCCGCCCCTCCCACCCCCGCTCCACTGGGCTCCACCCTCCCCGGCCTGGTCGGGAACACCCCCGTCCTGCACGTCTCCCAGCCCTTCGCCCCGCCCGGCCGCGGCTTCTGGGCCAAGTTGGAAGGGTTCAACCCGGGCGGCATCAAGGACCGCCCCGGACTGCACATGGTCGAACGCGCCCGGGTGCGCGGCGAGTTGCGGCCGGGGCGCCGCATCGTCGAGTCGACGAGCGGCACCCTCGGCCTCGGGCTCGCGCTGGCCGGTACGGTCCACGGGCACCCCGTCACCCTGGTCACCGACCCCGGCCTCGAACCGTCCATGACCCGGCTGCTCGCCGCCCACGGCGCCACCGTCGACATGGTGCCCGAGCCGCACCCGGCGGGCGGCTGGCAGCAGGCCCGCCGCGACCGCGTCGCCGAACTCCTCGCGGAAGAACCCGGATCGTGGTGCCCCGACCAGTACGGCAACCCCGACAACGTCGCCGCCTACACCCCGCTGGCCCTCGAACTCGCCGCGCAGCTCGGCCACATCGACGTACTCGTCTGCAGCGTCGGCACCGGCGGTCACTCCGCGGGCATCTCCCGCGTCCTGCGGCAGCTCTACCCCGAACTGCGCCTGGTCGGCGTGGACACCGTCGGCTCGACCATCTTCGGCCAGCCGGCCCGGCCCAGGCTCATGCGGGGCCTCGGGTCGAGCATCTACCCGCGCAACGTCGCGTACGAGCACTTCAGCGAAGTGCACTGGGTGGCACCGGCCGAAGCTGTGTGGGCCTGCCGGAAGTTGGCGAAGTCCCACTACGCGACCGGCGGCTGGAGCGTCGGTGCCGTCGCGCTGGTGGCGGGCTGGCTCGCCCGGACACTCCCTCGCGACGCCCGTGTCGTCGCCGTCTTCCCCGACGGGCCGCAGCGCTACCTGGAGACCGTCTACGACGACACGTACTGCGCCGAACACGGCCTCCTGAGCGAACCTCCGGCACCCGAACCCGACGTCGTGGGCAGCCCCGAGGAGAAGGAGGTGAGCCGCTGGACCCGCTGCGCCGTCGTCCACGACCCGCTCGTCGCGCCGACCGGGCATGAGGCCGCGGGAGGCGCGGAAGGCGTGGAAGGCGTGGAAGGCGTGGAAGGCGTGGAAGGTGCGGGAGGCGTGGAAGGTGCGGGAGGTGAGGCGCGGTGAAGGCGACCCTCACGCAGTTCCGCTCCTACGACCGGAGCGTCCGGCTGCTCCTGACCAACCAGTTCACCATCAACCTCGGCTTCTACATGCTGATGCCGTACCTCGCCCAGCACCTGTCCGGCACGCTCGGCCTCGCCGGCTGGCTCGTCGGGCTCGTCCTGGGCGTACGCAACTTCAGCCAGCAGGGCATGTTCCTCGTCGGCGGGACCCTCGCCGACCGGTTCGGCTACAAGCCGCTGATCGTCGCCGGATGCGTCCTGCGCACCGTCGGCTTCGCCACGCTCGGCCTCGTCGACTCGGTGCCGGCGCTGCTCGTCGCCTCCGCGGCCACCGGGTTCGCCGGGGCACTGTTCAACCCCGCGGTGCGGGCCTATCTCGCCGCCGACGCGGGAGAGCGCCGCGTCGAGGCCTTCGCGCTGTTCAACGTCTTCTACCAGGCGGGCATCCTGCTGGGCCCGCTCGTCGGAATGCTGCTGACCGGCGTCGACTTCAGGGTCACCTGCCTGGTCTCGGCGGCGGTCTTCGCTCTCCTCAGCGTCGTCCAGATCCGCGCGCTGCCCGCCCGCAGGGGCGACGACGCGGTGGACCGCGGGGCGGCCGCCGGGGGCGGGATCGTCGCGCAGTGGCGCGGTGTCGTGCGCAACCGTGCCTTCCTGCTCTTCTCGACCGCGATGATCGGTTCGTACGTCCTGACCTTCCAGGTCTATCTGGCACTTCCCCTGGAGGTGCGGCGGGTCAGCGGCGACGGCGAGTCCGGCACCGTCGCCGTCGCGCTGCTCTTCGCGGTGTCCGGCCTCACCACCATCCTCGGGCAGACGCGCGTCACGGCCCGGTGCAAGGAGCGGCTGGCGCCCGGACAGGCCCTGGTGGGCGGGCTGTTGTGCATGGGGTGCGCCTTCGTGCCGCTCCTCGCCGCGACGGCGCTGCCGGTGCCCGGCGGGGGAGCCGGCCGCTGGCTGCTCGCCGCCGTACCGCCGATGCTGGCGGCGCTGCTGCTCGCGCTCGGCACGATGATCGCGTACCCCTTCGAGATGGACACCATCGTCCAGTTGTCGGGGGACCGGCTCGTCGCCACCCACTACGGCCTCTACAACACCATCTGCGGTGTCGGCATCACCGTGGGGAATCTGCTGACGGGGGCCGTCCTCGACGCCGCCCGGGAGGCGGGGATGTCGGCCCTTCCCTGGCTGGCGCTGCTCGTCCTCGGCCTAGGCTGCGCGGGCTCCCTCCACGGGCTGCACCGGGCGGGTCGGCTGACCCGCCCGGCCGCCGACGCGCAGCCGGCCGCGACCTGACACCTGACTGACCCGGCCGGGGCCGGGGCCGGGGCCGGGTCAGTCAGGTCACGCGGAGTCGACGCCTCCGGTGCACGCGGCGCCCGGTTCGGGAGTCTGCGGGCCCTGCACGTACTTGCTGAAGAACTCCTTGACCCGCGGGTCCGCGGCGCTGTCGACGGTCAGCTGGTGCCCCCAGGCCGACAGCATGATCGGGCTCCGCTGCTTGGCGACGGGACTCATCAGGCTGTACGGCGTCTTGGACACCTTGTCGCCCAGCTTCTTGACGTCGGCGGCGGGGGCCTTGTCGTTGTACGTGACCCAGACCGCGCCGTGTTCGAGCGAGTGCACGGCGTTCTCGTTCGGTATCGCCTTTTCGTAGACGGTGGCGTCGCAGGTCATCCAGGCCTGGTGGTGGTCGCCGCCGACCGGCGGCGTCATCGGGTAGTCGACCGACTTGGCGACGTGGTCACGGCCCAGCTTCTTCGCGTCCCACGTCTTCTCGCCCCGCACGGGCTTCTTGGCCGCGGCGGAGTTCTGCTCCTCCTTGTCGTTCGCACGGTTGATGGCGTACGCGCCGAAGCCGATGAGCGAGGCCACGATCACCGTGCTCACGGTGACGGTGATGATGCGGTTCCGGCGCTCGCGCGCCTGTTCCGCGCGGCGCATCTCCTCCAGGCGGGCTCTGCGCTCGGCGGCGGCCGCCTTCTTGTTCGGCTTGTGGGCCTTGGCCTTGGCCATGGGTGTTCCTTGTCCCCGCCGGAGCACTGAGGCGCGGCGGTGTGGCGGTGTCGGGGGATGCCTGTGCGGGGCAGGCCGAAGACACGGGCCGCCCTGCCGGGATCCGCCTAGGTCCGCTGCACCTGGAGCATGTGGAGATCGGGAGAGCCGCGGTCCGAGGGCTGCTCGACCGCGGGTCCTGGCACCGAAAGCGCCTGGGGGTAGGGAGCCGGACGGTCGAAGGCCGGCAGCGACGGACCGCCCGGGCTGAGCACCGCCCGTACGTCGTGGGCGGCGGGCGCGCAATGCCGTTCGTCCGGCGGGCAGTCGGCGTCCTTCACACGCGGCACACGGTCGTCGAAGGACGGCACCCCAGCGACGGTTGACGTCTCGGTGACGTCCGTCGCCTCGGTGATGGCTGTCGTGTGTCCGGCTCCCCGGTGGCCGCCACCGTCGGGCGCGACGGGGCCGAGACACATGAACAACGCGGCCACGAGGGAGACGAGCGCAGCGGCCGACGCGACGCGGCACAAGGTGTGCCGGGCGGCTCCGGTCCACAGCGTCAGTCTCATCGCAGCGCATCGTAGCGAGGACCCGCCCCGGGATCGACGGCACCCCGCACCGTGCTGCCTCCCGTAAGTCCCCCCGTAGGGCTGCTCGTTCGGCGTGCCGCACGCGACGGCGCCGGTCTCCCTATCCCCGTACCGCCGTCACCAGCAGCGCTGCGCTGCGGAGGCGCAGAGTGTTGTCCTTCTCGTGGGGGCGCAGGGTCTCGGTCAGGCGGTGGTGGGCGCGGGTGCGGGTCTCGGGTGTGGCCCGGCTTGCCAGATGGCGGCCCGGGCCGGAGTCGAGGAGGAAGGTGGCGGCGTCTGCGGCGTCCCTGCCCCAAGTCCCGTACGTCTCCACGCGTGTTGCTCTCACGTCTTGGAACCCGGCGGCGGAGAGGATCTCGCAGGTTCTGTCGGCGTCAGCCAGGGAGAACATGCCCGGCCCGCCGGGCTTGCCGAAGCCTCCGACGGGGAGGAGGTCGCGCAGTTCGGCGAAGGCCTGGAGCCATTCGTTCTCCTCGGGGTACGCGCCACAGATGAACGCCGCGCGTCCTCCGGGGCGCAGCGCCCGCCCGATGTTGCGGAAGCCCGCCACCGGATCCGCGAAGAACAGCACGCCGTAGCGGCTGATCGCGGCGTCGTACGCGGCGGGTGCCAGTGCGTGGACCTGGGCGTCGCCGTGCTCGAAGGAGATGTTGGTGATGCCCTCCTGCCGGGCGGTGGCGCGGGCCCGCGCCAGCATCGGTGCCGACAGGTCGAGCCCCAGCGCGTGGCCGCCGCTCGCCCGGTGTGCGGCCAGCCTGGTCGTCTGCCCGGCGCCGCAGCCGATGTCCAGGACGCGGTCGTTCCGGCCGAGGGAAGCGGCGTCCAGGAGAGGGGAGTTCAGGCCTTCGTTCACCGCATCCCAGCGGTCCTGGTTGCGGGCCCAGTGGTCCCCCTCGTAACCGTTCCATGCCTGTGCCTGTTCGGTGTTGACGATGTTCCGCACTCGTTGCCTCCTGGTGTGTGTTGGTGTGGCGGTGTGTCGGCGTGTCGCGGTGTGTGGGCACCTGCGAAGTGGGGTGTCCGTCCGCGTTAGTATGGGCGCTCGCCCAAACAGTATGGGCGTTCGCCCATACTGGCAATGGGGGTGGCCGGAGTCAGGAATCCTGAGGAGAAGTCATGTCACCGCGTGGAGTAGCGATCCCCGACCTTCGTGAGCGGCTCTTCGACGCCGCGGAGCGGATCGTCGCCCGTGAGGGGGCGGCGGGGCTCACCAGCCGGGCCGTCACCGCCGAGGCGGGCTGCGCCAAAGGGGTGCTGCACACGCACTTCGGCGGGGTGGACGCGTTCGTCGCCGAGCTGGTGCTCGACCGGTTCGCGCGCACCGCGGCGGCGGTTCAGGGGCTTCCCGGGCGGGCGGGCCGGGACACCGTGGCCGCGAACCTGAACGGAGTGGCGCTCGGGCTCCTGGACTCCCTCGACCCCAGGGTCGTCGGCCTCGCCATGACCAGCAACACCACCTCCCAGCAGATCCGGGAGGCGCTGGCCGAGGGCGCACCGGGCTTCGCCGCGATCCAGGAGTCGCTCGCCGCCTATCTGGACGCCGAACTCCGGCTCGGCCGCCTCCCGGCGGGCACCGACACCGCCACGACGGCGCTCGCCCTCGTCGGAACCGTCCACCACCTCCTCATGACCGGCTGGGCCGGCACCCCGGACCCCCGTGAACAGACCGAGCGGCTGGTCGCCCTGCTCCTCTCGCGGTGAGCACGCTCAGTCGTCGCAGCACGCCGCCACGGACTTCGTGAGCCGGGGGCCCGCGAACCAGGTGCCGCTGACGAAGCGCATCGCCGGCCCGAAGCTCGCGGCCGCCGGCGGCCCGGTGAAGTGCAGGCCCGGCACGCTGGAGGCGAACCCCTTGTCCAGGACGGGGAACCCTCCGGTCCGCCGGAGATCCGCGCGGATCTCGGGGGAGAGGAAGTCCAGCGCCTCGACGTGGACGCGGTAGCCGGTGGCGGCCAGGACGTGGTCGGACGTGACGGTGTGCGTACCGCCGTCCGGCGTCGTGGTGTGGAGGGTGACGCTGCCCCCGTCCGCGTCCGCCGCCGTGATCCGCCGCTCCGTGAGGACGGGCACCTTCCCCTCGAACCGCTCCTTGAGCCACCACGCCCCGCCCGGCCGCAGCCCCCGCTCGGCCAGCCGGAGCCGGGCGCCCGCGGGCAGCCCGCGGAACGCCGCCGGGTGGCGGGTCAGGCCGTACCGCCCCCACGACCGGCCCGCCGAGCTGTCGGGCTGCCACCGCAAGCCGGATGCCGGCGGCGCGTCGAACCGTATGCGCGCGCCGCGGGCGAGGACCTGGACGGCGGCGCCCGCCTCGTGGAGCAGGGCCGCACTCTCCAGAGCGGACTGCCCGGCCCCGACGACGGTCACGCTGCGCCCGGCGAACGTGCGCGGATCGGTCTGCTGGGAGCTGTGCGAGATCCGGCCGAGGGCCGACGGCCCCCCGGACACGGCTGCCGCGAGGGGCGCGGGCAGCCGGGCGAAGCCGGTGAGACCGGTGGCCACCACCACCGCGCAGGCCCGCAGCACCTCACCCGACGACAGCTTGACGCGGAAGCCGTCCGCGCCCCGGTCGACCGCCGCCACCCGCTCGTCCTCGACGCGGGGCACCAGCCGCTCCCTGAACCACGCGCCGTACCGGATGAAGAGGCCCACGGGCACCGGGTCGTGCTCGTCCGGCCTGCGCTCGCCGGCCTCGCGGCAGTAGTCGTGGAGGGTGAAGCCCTCGCGCGGGGTGGCGAGCGCGGAGGCGGCGGGCGGCGTCCTCAGCAGCATGCCCGCGGGCATGCGCCGGGCCCAGTTCGCCCCGGGGGCGCCGAAGGTCCGGACGGTCAGGCCGCGCGCCCGCAGATGTGCGGCGGCGGACAGGCCGTACGGGCCCGAGCCGATGACGACGACGGTCTTGGACATGGAGGTCCCTCCTGGCGCCGCCGCGGCGCGTGTTCTCGCGTGTTCTCGCGTGTTCTACGGGCGGGGCTCGGGCGGCGGCACCGGAATCAGCTGTGGAAGGTACGGAGTCGGGGGGCATGCCGGGGCCGCTCCCGCCCGTCCGCGTGCGCGGCCGGCGCGGGTGACGCGCCTCGGCACCGGTCAGACGGCGGCGAGCGGCGGCCGGGCAGGCGGACCTCGCCGTACGACCGCGTCCGCGAGGAGGAGGGGGAGAGCGGGCACGCGGACCGGCCGCACCGCGCGGGGAGCCGGGACCGGCCGCAGCAGCGCGACGGGCAGCGGCGCGCGGAGGGGGCGCAGCAGCCGTGCGAGGAGGGCCCACAGGAGACGCAGCATCGGCGCCAGGCGGGCGTGGGGCGGGGCGGACCGGAGCCGGGTGCCATGCCCGGCCTCGCGCCGGGCGAAGTGTGCGGCCTCGCGCCCACCGTCGCGCCGAGCGACGCGCAGGATGCCGCCGGACAGGCCGTCCGCGCCGTGCGCCGGTTCGGACCACCGTGAGGCGGCGGAGGCGGCGGCCTGACCGGCGCAGAACAGGACAGTGGCGGCCACCGCCCGAACGTCCCAGGAGGCCGTCGAACCGAAGGCGAAGTGGTATCCGGCCACGGCGAGGAGAGCGCTCGCCACGGAGAAGACCATGGACCGCGTCAATTCCCCCGGACGCGCGCCCTCCGTCAGTCGCGCGGTCGGCCCACGGCCGCCGTGCGACCGAGAGCGAGGCGCCGGTCCCGAGGTCTCCATGACTCACCCATCATGCGGCGTCAGCTCCCCGCTGTCACGTGGCGCGGGCCGTCCGGGGCGACAACTCTGCCTGTACGCAAGGGGGTTGACGCTTCACATTCGCTCTACGGATCCGGTTCGACCCGGGGCCGGGAGGAGAGCGCCAGTGGTCGACTGACCCGCTCGGGTCACCAGAACGCGCCGTCACCCCGTATCTCCGCCTTGAATGGACGGGTGACCGTGCCTCCCGACGACTGCCTCGCGCGCAACGAGTGGATCTGCGGCGAATACCTGAGCACCCGCCGCCAGATCCTGCTCGACGCGGTCGTCCAGCACCTGCAGCTGACCGGCCTCTCCATCCTGATCGCGCTCGTCGTCGCCGTGCCGCTGGCCGTGCTCGCCCGCCGCTGGGGGTGGGCCGCGGGACCGGTCCTCGCGCTCACCACCGTCCTCTACACCATCCCCTCGCTCGCGATGTTCTCCCTGCTGCTCCCGGTGTACGGACTCTCCGCGTCGCTCGTCGTCGCCGGTCTCGTCCTCTACTCCCTCACCCTGCTCGTGCGAAACATCCTCGCCGGCCTGCGTGCCGTCCCCGAGGACACCCGGCAGGCCGCCCGCGGCATGGGATACGGCCCGATCCGCCTCCTGCTCACCGTCGAACTCCCGCTCGCACTGCCCGCCGCCATGGCCGGGCTCCGCATCGCCACGGTCTCCGCGGTCTCCCTCGTCACCATCGGCGCGATCGTCGGCTTCGGCGGGCTCGGCAACCTCATCTACACGGGCATGAACACGTACTTCAAGGCACAGGTCCTCACCGCGTCCGTGCTGTGCGTCGCCATCGCCATCGCCGCCGATGTGCTGCTGCTCGGCGTGCAGCGCGTCCTCACCCCGTGGGAGCGGGCGCGGGCGGTCCGCTCATGAAGACACTCGGCGACGCCTGGGCGTGGCTCGGCGACTCCGCGCACTGGGCCGGTGACGACGGCATCTGGCACCGGCTCGCCCAGCACCTCGCCCTCACCGTCGTCTGTCTGCTGCTCAGCTGCCTCATCGCTCTGCCGATCGCCCTCGTCCTCGGCCACCTCGGCAGGGGCGGCGCGCTCGCCGTCAACATCTCCAACGTCGGACGCGCCGTGCCGACCTTCGCGGTCCTCGTCCTGCTCCTCCTCACCCCGCTGGGCAAGTGGGGCGACGGGCCGACCGTCGTCGCGCTCGTGCTGTTCGCCGTACCGCCGCTGCTCACCAACGCGTACGTCGGCATGCGCGGCGTCGACCGCAGCGTCGTGCAGGCGGCGCGCGGCATGGGGATGACCGGGCGGCAGATGCTGTGGCGCGTCGAACTGCCGCTCGCGCTGCCCCTGGTGCTCAGCGGAGTCCGCATCGCCGCCGTGCAGCTCGTGGCCACCGCCACCATCGCCGCTCTCGCGGGCGGCGGCGGGCTCGGCCGGATCATCACGGCGGGCTTCAACCTGGCGAGCACCCCGCAGGTCGTGGCGGGCGCCGTCCTCGTGGCCGCCTTCGCGCTGCTCGTCGAAGGGCTCTTCGAAGTGGCCGAGCGGCTCGCGCCGGGCTGGACGCGTGGGCGCGGGAGAGCCGGATGAAGCGGGGCGCGTGGGCGGGGGAGCGCCGGATGAAGCGGCGTACAGGGCTCGCCGCGGTCCTCCTCGTTCTCGTGGTCCTCGTGAGCGGCTGCGCGACCGGACCTTCGCTGGAGAACCGGGGTGAGGTCACCGCGCCGCCGGGCGACAGCAAGAACCTCGTCGTCGGCTCGGCGGGCTTCACCGAGTCCGACCTCCTCGCCCAGATGTACGCGCTGCTCCTGAAGAAGGCGGGATACGGCACCCGCATCCTGTCCGTCGCCAACCGCGAGCTCTACGAACCCGCCCTTGAGTCCGGCCAGATCGACGTCGTCCCCGAATACGCGGCGACCTTCGCGGACTGGCTCAACGCCAAGAAGAACGGTGCCGACGCGCCGCCCGTGGGCTCACCCGACCTCGACACGACCATGCGCGCCCTGCGGCGCCTCGCCACCCCGCGCGGCCTGACCGTCCTCGACCCCGGCAAGGCCGTCGACCAGAACGCCTTCGCCGTCGCCTCCTCCTACGCCGAGCGGCACAAGCTCAGGACGCTCAGCGACCTGGGCAGGTCCGGCCTGAAGGTCCGCCTCGCCGCGGGCGACGAATGCGTGCAACGCCCGTACTGCGCACCCGGGTTGAAGAAGGTGTACGGCATCGACATCACCCGGGTCGACCCCAAGGGCGTCGGCACCACCCAGGCCAAGAAGGCCGTGCAGGGCGGCCAGGACCAGATGGTGCTCACCACGTCGACGGACGCGACCCTCGACGACTTCGGCCTGGTGCTCCTCAAGGACGACAAGCACCTCCAGAACGCCGACTACCTCGTGCCCGTGGTCAACCGCTCCCGCGCGGGCAGCGAGGGGGTCGCGGCCGCGCTCGCCCGCCTCAACCCGGTCCTGACGACGGAGGATCTCGCCTCCATGAACGAACAGGTGGACAGCTGGCGACGCCTGCCACAGGACGTGGCAAGGGCGTACTTGGAGGACAAGGGCCTGCTCTGAGCGCCCCTTCAGGGGCGCGGGGAACTGCGCGCCCAGCCACAACTGGCCCGCAGACGAAGAACCGCCCCACCAGCGGAGCGTTCACGCGTCGGCGACCGAGTCGAACTCCACCTCGTCCCGCGCCACCCCTTGCGCGTCCGCGTCCACCGAGCGCCGCAGCGCCTCGTGCAGCTTCGCCGGGGTCAGGACACCGAGGAAGCGGGCGCCGTCCAGAACGGCGACCCAGCCCGCGTCGTGCTGCAGCATCACGCCGAACGCCTGCTTGAGCGGGGCGCCGACCGGCACCCACGAGTTCATCCGGTGCGCCAGGTCACCGACCGTGCCGCCGGTGCCGGCCAGCGCGACCTCGTCGAGGCCGACCCAGCCGTGCAGATCGCCGGCCGCGTCCAGGACGACGGCCCAGCGCGCCTCCTCCGCGCGCAGCCGGGCGGCGGCCTGCGCGGCGGGCTCGTCGAGGCGGGCGACCGGCGGCTCCTCCAGGTCGTCCGTCTGGATCTCGGTGACGGAGAGCCGCTTGAGGCCCCGGTCGGCGCCCACGAACTCGGCGACGTACGGCGTCCCGGGCGCCCCGAGCACCGCCCCCGGCGTGTCGAACTGCTCGATGCGCCCCTGCCCGTACACCGCGATGCGGTCGCCGAGCCGGACGGCCTCCTCGATGTCGTGCGTGACCAGCAGCACCGTCTTGCGGACGGCCGCCTGCATCCGCAGGAACTCGTCCTGCAACTGCTCGCGCACCACCGGGTCGACGGCGCCGAACGGCTCGTCCATCAGGAGCACGGGCGGGTCGGCTGCCAGCGCCCTGGCCACACCGACGCGCTGCCGCTGGCCGCCCGACAGCTGCTCGGGATAGCGGGAGCCGTACGTCTTCGGGTCCAGGCCCACCAGGTCGAGCAGCTCCGCCGCACGGGCCCGCGCCTTCGCCTTCTTCCAGCCGACCAGGGCCGGGACGGTCGCCGTGTTGTCGAGGATCGTGCGGTGCGGGAAGAGGCCGACCTGCTGGATGACATAGCCGATGCGGCGGCGCAGGCGCACCGGGTCGACGTCGGCGATGTTCTCCCCGTTCACGAAGATCCGGCCCGACGTCGGCTCGATGAGCCGGTTCACCATCATCATCGTGGTGGTCTTGCCGCAGCCGGAGGGGCCGACCAGGGTGACCAGTTCGCCCTCGGCGACCTCGAAGGAGAGGTCGTCCACGGCCGTCGTGCCGTCCGGATAGCGCTTGGTCACCTGCTCGAACCGGATCATGTCCTCACGCTAGCCGCGCGCGTCACTCACCGCTCATCAGCATCACCTCCAGGGTGCATCAGCACCACTTCCAGGGTGCGCGGGCCGTGCACTCCCTCGACCCGGTCGAGCTCGATGTCACTGGTCGCTGAGGGCCCGGAGATCCAGGTGAGCGGGCGGGCCGGAGCCAGCCGTTCGAGCGCCTGCGGCACGGAGGCGACGACCTGGTCGGGCACCCGCACGACACAGATGTGATGGTCCGGCACCAGGGTGATGCGGCGGCGGCCCTGGTCCGGGGAGCCGTCGAGCACGATCGTGCCGGTCTCGGCGACGGCCACCGCGCAGCCGGTCACGACGCTGTCGACCCGGTCGAGCTCCTGGGGCGTGCTCGCGGCCCGGTCGTGGACCCGGACCGGGTCCGCTTCGGCCAGCCAGCCGGGCGGCAGCCCCGGCGGCACAAGCACGGCCCGCGCGCCGCGCTCGGCGAGCAGCCGCATGAGCGTCGTCGGGAGCTCCGCGCGGGTGGTGCGGTGCACGACCGCGCGGTAGTCCGCGAGGTTCTCGGCGAGCAGGTCGACGGTCTCCGCGACGCTGCGGCTGCCGTGCTCGCGGAGGTAGCCGCGCCCGACCGCGTCCTCGTACGCGACGGGGGCGTCCTTCGGCACGTCGGCCAGGGCGCGGCGCACCCGGCCCAGGATCCGGTCCCTGCTGCTCATTTCGCCGCTCCTCCGTTCGTCCGCCGCCACCAGTCGCGGAACGGCTCCGCCGGAACCTTCGGCAGGTCCCTGGTCGCGCTCCAGGCCCGCCCCGGCCCCGGAAGCGTGCGCGGATGGAGCCGCCGGGTGCGCGACGCGAGGCGCTGGCCCGCGCGCAGCGCGCCGGGTCGGGCGAACGCCAGGCCCGCCGCGCGCATCGCCGCCCGCTCCGCCGCGTGCCCCTTGGCGGGCTTCAGCGTCACCTTGTTGCCGCGCCGTGTCGCCTCACCGCCCTGCACGACCCGCTCCCTCAGGTGCACGAGGACCTCGGGAATGTCGATGGCGACCGGACACACCTCGTAGCAGGCGCCGCAGAGCGAGGAGGCGTACGGCAAGGAGGCGTCGATCTCGCTTCCGGTGCCCCGGAGCTGAGGGCTGAGGATCGCGCCGATCGGGCCGGGGTAGACCGATCCGTACGCGTGCCCGCCCGCCCGCTCGTACACCGGGCACACGTTGAGACACGCCGAGCAGCGGATGCAGCGCAGGGCCTGGCGGCCCACCTCGTCGGCGAGGGTGTCGGTCCGGCCGTTGTCGAGGAGGACCAGGTGGAAGGTGCTGGGGCCGTCCTGATCGGCGGTGCCGGTCCACATCGAGGTGTACGGGTTCATGCGCTCGGCCGTCGAGGAGCGGGGGAGCGTCTGCAGGAAGACCTCCAGGTCGCGCCAGGCGGGCACGGTCTTCTCGATGCCGACGACGGAGATCAGCGTCTCGGGGAGGGTCAGGCACATCCGGCCGTTGCCCTCGGACTCCACGACGACCATGGTGCCGGTCTCGGCGACCATGAAGTTCGCCCCGGAGATGCCGACCTTGGCGCGCAGGAACTTCTCGCGCAGGTGGAGGCGGGCCGCCTCGGCGAGCTCGGCCGGGGTGTCGGTCAGTCCTTCCGGGGCCGGGCGGCCCCAACGGCCCATCTGCCGGGCGAAGATGTCGCGGATCTCGCCGCGGTTGCGGTGGATGGCGGGGACCAGGATGTGCGAGGGGCGGTCGTCGCCGAGCTGCACGATGAGTTCGGCGAGGTCGGTTTCGTAGGCGTGGATGCCCTCGGCCGCCAGGGCTTCGTTGAGGCCGATCTCCTGCGTGGCCATCGACTTGACCTTGACGACCTCGGACTCGCCCGTCTCCCGGACGAGCCGGGTCACGATGCGGTTGGCCTCTTCGGCGTCGGCCGCCCAGTGGACGGTGCCGCCCGCCGCCGTCACCGACTCCTCCAGCCGGACCAGGTAGTGGTCCAGGTGACGCAGCGTGTGGTCCTTGATCTGCCGGCCCGCCTCGCGCAGCTCGGCCCAGTCGTCCAGCTCGGCGACGGCGCGGGCCCGCTTGTCGCGGATGGTGTGGGTGGCGTGCCGGAGATTGGCGCGCAGGGTCGTGTTCCCCACCGCCTCGCGCGCGGCCGCCGGGAAGGCCGGCATCCCGAGATACGTGCCGGGCGTACCGCTCATGACAGGGGCTCCTCTTCCGTGCTCGCCAGGATCTCCGCGATGTGGACGGGGCGCACGGCGGTGCGCAGCCGGGTCATCGTGCCGCCGATGTGCATCAGGCACGAGTTGTCCGCCGCGCACAGCACCTCGGCTCCGGTCGACTCGGCGTGGCGCACCTTGTCGGCGCCCATCGCCGCCGAGACATCGGAGTTCTTCACGGCGAAGGTGCCGCCGAAGCCGCAGCACTCCTCGGCGCCGGGCAGCTCCACCAGCTCAAGCCCTCTGACCGCCCGCAGGAGCCGCGTGGGTCGGTCGCCGAGACCGAGGGAACGCAGCCCGTGACAGGTCGGGTGGTACGTGACCTTGTGCGGGTAGTACGCGCCGACGTCGGTGACTCCGAGGACGTCCACCAGAAACTCCGTCAGCTCGTACGTCTTGGGGACGACGGGGGCGAGCGTGCGCGCGAGCCCTTCGCCACGGCCCTCGGCGCGGGCCCGCGCGCCCATGCGCGGATACAACTCCCGCACCATCGCCCCGCACGATGCCGACGGCGTCACGACCGCGTCGTACGCATCGGACCCGAATACATCGGAGAAATGCCGGGCGAGCGGCTCTGCCTGATGGCGGTAGCCGGTGTTGTAGTGCGCCTGCCCGCAGCAGGTCTGCGCCATCGGGAAGTCGACGTCGACTCCCAGCCTGGTCAGCAGCTTCACGACGGAGCGACCCGTGTCTGGATACAGCGTGTCGTTGACACAGGTCAGGAACAGGGCGACACGCATCGCGGGTTCCTCCTAGTCGATCATCGGATGGGCGCAGCGTACGCGGACGCGGACCGCGGGGGTATCCGCAGACGCTCCTCGGCGGCCTGCCACTGTGTGGTGCCGCCGCGCGGTTCGTAGCGCGTCGGTGGCCGGCTGCGGGCGACCAGGGCGCGGGCCTCCGCTCGGTCCGCGAGGACGCCGCGGGCGCGGGCCTGTACCAGGATGTTGCCGAGCGCGGAGGCCTCCGCCGGGCCTGCGAGGAGCGGCAGGCCGCAGGCGTCCGCGGTCAGTTGGCACAGGAGCGCGTTCCGCGCGCCGCCGCCGACGAGGTGGATGACGTCGACCGTGCGCCCTGTCAACTGCTGGGCGTCCGCCAGGGCCCGCCGGTGCGCGAGTGCGAGCGAGTCCAGGACGCAGCGGACCGTCTCGGCGGGGGAGGCGGGCATGGGCTGACCCGAGGCGCGACAGGCCTCCCCCAGCCGTTCCGGCATCCGGCCGGGCGCAAGGAACTCGGGGGAGCCCGCGTCCACGACCGAACGCAGCGGCTCGGCCTCGGCCGCCGCGGCGAGCAGCGCGCCGGGGTCGGTCGTGCGCCAGGCGCGCAGGCACTCCTGCAGCAGCCAGAGCCCCATGATGTTGCGCAGATAGCGGATGGTGCCGTCGATGCCCAGCTCGTTGGTGAAGTTGGCCTTCCGGCTCTCCTCCGTGAGGACGGGCGCGTCCAGTTCGAGCCCGGCGAGCGACCAGGTGCCGGTGCAGAGGTACGCGAAGCGGGTGCCGTCGGTCGCGGGCACGGCGGCCACGGCGGACGCGGTGTCGTGCGAGGCGACGGCCGTCACGGGGACGTCGCCCGCCAGACCGGTCTCCGCCAGGACGTGGGGCAGCAGCAGGCCCGCCGGGTCCCCGGGCCGCCGCAGGGGCGGGAACAGGCCGAGGTCGATGCCGAGGCGGCCGGCGACCTCGTACGACCAGTCGCGGGTGCGCGGGTCGACGAGCTGTGTGGTGGAGGCGTTGGTCAGCTCGGTGCCGAGCCGCCCGGTGAGCCAGTACGCGATCAGGTCCGGGATGAGCAACGCATGGCGTGCCGCCGCCAGTTGGGGTGTGCCGTGGGCGGCCGTGAGTTGGTACAGGGTGTTGAACGGTGCGTACTGCAGCCCCGTCGCCCCGTACAGCTCGGCGGCCGGGACGCGCGCCCACACCCGTTCGGCGATGCCCTCCGTGCGGCGGTCGCGGTAGTGCACCGGGTTGCCGAGGAGGGCGCCGTCGGCGTCCAGCAGGCCGTAGTCGACGGCCCAGCTGTCGATGCCGACGGACGCCACTTGTCCGGCGGCGCGCAGTCCGTCGAGCACGCCTGCGTAGAGCGCGAGGATGTCCCAGTGCAGGGTGGGGCCCGTGCGCACGGGGGTGTTCGGGAAGCGGTGCACCTCCTCCACTTCGAGGCTGCCGGGCCCGACCCGGCCGACCATGACGCGCCCGCTGGACGCGCCCAGGTCGACCGCGGCGAAGCGGGGGAACGGGCTGGGGGTCATGACGGCTCACAGGGTCGGTGGGCGGGGACGGGAGGGAGGGGGAGGGGTCGGGCGAACGGTGGGCTCAGCGCAGGAAGGCCGCCGCCACGCCCGCGTCCACCGGTATGTGCAGACCCGTCGTGTGCGAGAGGTCCCCGCCCGTCAGGACGAACACCGCGTTCGCCACGTGTTCCGGCAGGACCTCGCGCTTGAGGAGGGTCCGCTGCGCGTAGAACGCGCCGAGCTCGTCCTCCGGCACGCCGTACACCGCCGCACGCTGTGCTCCCCAGCCGCCGGCGAAGATGCCCGAACCGCGCACCACACCGTCCGGGTTCACGCCGTTGACCCGGATCCCGTCGGCACCCAACTCCGCTGCCAGCAGCCGGACCTGATGGGCCTGGTCCGCCTTGGTCGCGGAATAGGCGACGTTGTCCGGGCCGGCGAACACCGCGTTCTTGGAAGCGATGTACACGACGTCGCCGCCCATGCCCTGCGCCCGCATCACGCGGGCCGCCTCCCGCGAGACCAGGAAGGAGCCGCGCGCCATCACGGAGTGCTGGACGTCCCAGTCGTCGGCCGTGGTCTCCAGGAGCGGCTTGGACAGGGAGATGCCCGCGTTGTTGACGACGAGGTCCACACCGCCGAAGGCGAGGGCCGCCGCTTCGAACGCCGCGGCGATCTGCGCCTCGCTGGTCACGTCCATGGTGACGGCGAGCGCCGTGTCCCGCCCGCCCAGTTCGTCGGCCACGGCGGTCGCGCTCCGCGCGTCCAGGTCGGCGACGACCACGCAGGCACCTTCGGTGGCGAGTCGGTGCGCGATCGCCCTGCCGATGCCGCTGCCCGCACCCGTCACGAGGGCCACCCGGGTCGCCAGGGGCTTCGGTGCCGGCCTGCGGCGCAGCTTCGCCTCCTCCAGCTCCCAGTACTCGATGCGGAACTTCTCGGACTCCTCGATCGGCGTGTATGAGGAAACGGCCTCCGCGCCCCGCATGACGTTGATCGCGTTGACATAGAACTCGCCCGCCACGCGCGCGGTCTGCTTGTCCTTGCCGAAGCTGAACATGCCGACGCCCGGCACCAGGACGATCGCCGGGTCGGCGCCCCGCATCGCGGGCGAGCCGGGCTCCGCGTGCCGGGCGTAGTACGCGGCGTACTCCGTGCGGTATGCGGCGTGGAGCTCCCGGAGACGGTCGGCCGCCTCGTCCAGGGGCGCTGTCGGCGGCAGGTCGAGGAGCAGCGGCCGGACCTTCGTGCGCAGGAAGTGGTCGGGGCAGGAGGTGCCGAGGGCGGCGAGCCGCGGGTGTTCGGCGCGGGAGAGGAAGTCCAGGACCGGTGCCGTGTCGGTGAAGTGGCCCACCTGTCGGTGGTCCTGGGAGGCCAGGCCCCGGATGACGGGGGCCAGCGCGGCCGCGCGCGCGTGGCGCTCGGCGGTGGGCAACGGACCGTACCCCGCGAGCTCCGCGCCGAACGGGTCCGGCCTGCCGCGCTCGGCGAGGAAGCGCTCCGCGGTGCGGATCATGTGCAGCGAGTTGCGCGCGCACTCCTCGGAGGTGTCCCCCCACGCGGTGATGCCGTGCCCGCCCAGGACGCAGCCGATCGCCTCCGGGCGCTCCGCCCGCACGGCCGCGATGTCCAGGCCCAGCTGGAACCCCGGGCGGCGCCACGGCACCCACGCCACCGTGTCACCGAAGCACTCGGCGGTCAGCTTCTCGCCGTCGGCCGCGCAGGCGAGCGCGATACCGGAGTCGGGGTGCAGGTGGTCGACGTGCGCCGCCTCGACCAGGGCGTGCATCGCCGTGTCGATGGACGGCGCGGCACCGCCCTTGCCGTGCAAGCAGTAGTCGAACGCGGCGACCATCTCGTCCTCGTGCTCGACGCCCGCGTACACCTCCGTGAGGGCGCGCAGCCGGTCCAGCCGCAGCACCGCGAGGCCGGACTCCCGCAGCGTGCCGAGATCGCCGCCGGAGCCCTTGACCCACATGAGGTCGACGGTGTCCCCGGTCACCGGGTCGGGCGCGGTGCCCTTCGCCGACGCGTTCCCCCCGGCGTAATTGGTGTTGCGCGGGTCCGCGCCCAACGTGTGGGCGCGGTCCAGCAGTTCCGTGACGCACGTGTGCCGCTCCATGCCGCTCATGCCCCCCAACCGGCCTGCACGCCACCGACGCGCTCCTTGACGATCTGCTCCTGCCAGCCTGACCGCTCGTAGGCCCCCAGCGGATCAGGGGCGAGCCCCGACTCCTCCCTGACTTCCGCCAGTAAGGGGCGCACGTCGGTGTTGTACGCGTCCATCAGCACGCCGTTCGCCGCGAGCACGTCGCCCGCGCGCTGCGCGGCGGCCAGCGCCTCGGCGTCCACGAGCAGCGCCTTCGCCGTGGCCTCCTGCACGTTCATCACCGAGCGGATGATCGCGGGGATCTTCGCCTCGATGTTGTGGCACTGGTCGAGCATGAACGCGACACCCGGCCCGTCGGGGCTGCTTGCCCCGAACGCGCCGCCGCGCACCACCTCGTACATGATGCGGAAGAGCTGGAAGGGATCGGCCGCGCCGACCATCAGGTCGTCGTCGGCGTAGAAGCGGGAGTTGAAGTCGAAGCCGCCGAGCCTGCCCTCGCGCAGCAGCGTCGCCACGATGAACTCGATGTTGGTGCCCGGCGCGTGGTGGCCGGTGTCGACGACGACCTGCGCCTTGGGGCCCAGCTTGAGGCAGTGCGCGTACGCGGTGCCCCAGTCGGGGACGTCGGTGGCGTAGAAGGCCGGCTCGAACAGCTTGTACTCCAGGAGCATCCGCTGGTCGTCGCCGAGCCGGTCGTAGACCGTGCGCAGCGCCTCCGCCAGGCGTTCCTGCCGGTCGCGCAGGTCGTCCTGGCCGGGGTAGTTGGTGCCGTCGGAGAACCAGAGCTTGAGGTCCTTCGAGCCGGTCGCGTCCATGACGTCGACGCACTCCAGGAGGTGGGCGACAGCCTTGCGCCGGACGGCCGGGTCGGGGTTGGTGACCGAGCCGAGCCGGTAGTCGTCGTCCTGGAAGACGTTGGCGTTGATCGCGCCGAGGCGCAGCCCGCGCTCACGGGCGTACTCGGCGAGCGCGCCGTAGTCGTCGACGCGGTCCCACGGGATGTGCAGGGCGACGGCCGGCGCCACACCGGTGTGCGCGTGCACGCGTGCGGCGTCGTCGAGCTTCTCGCGAGTCGTGCGGGGGACGCCTGGCTGCGCGAAGACCTTGAAGCGCGTGCCGGAGTTGCCGTACCCCCAGGACGGTGTCTCCAAGGCCTGGGTGGTGAGTGCCGCTTTCACGGCGTCCTTGCTGGGTCCGGCGGTCATCGCGCAGCCCTTCCGAAAGATGGTTCCAGCGGGTCAGTCAGCGTGAGTGGGCCCGCCCCGGCGGTGGTGCCCGCGACGGCCGTGCTCAGGGCGATGGTGCCGGTGGTGCCGGTGGTGTCGAGCAGACGTCTGCTGCTGATCACAGCGGGCTCCATGACGACTCGGTGATGAATCGTTTCACGGCGGCGAAGCTAGGCACAGGGGTGACGGCTGTCAAGGGGTCGCACAGGAGGGCGGCGCCGACAACCCGACGAAACATGTGCACGCTTGGGCAAAGAGCTGTGCGCTCGCGGGATTCTCAAGGCCGGTTATTGACGGTGCAGTTGGCGCGGGTCTAGCTTCCCTGTCTACTGGTTGAAACCTTTCATGCCACGTCGACAAGTCCAGGTTCTGAGGCCCCGGCCTTCGAGCCGCGGTGTCTCAGTACGCTGGGCCGCACGGCCGGCGACGGTCGAACAGCAGGATGGAGCACCTGGAACGCATGGTCGGCATCAAAGACGTGGCGAAGCACGCCGGAGTGTCGGTGGGCACCGTGTCGAACGTGATCAACCGCCCGGACATGGTCTCCGAAGAGACCCGGCACCGGGTGCTCGCGGTCATCGACCGGCTCGGCTACGTGCGCAGCGAATCGGCACGCCAACTGCGCGCGGGCCGCAGCCGCATCATGGCGCTGCTCGTCCTCGACATGGGCAACCCCTTCTTCGTGGACGTCGCCCGCGGCGCCGAACGGACCGCTCGTGAGGCGGGACTGCGCGTCATGGTGTGCAACAGCGGACAGAGCCCCTCCGAAGAGGCCGAATACCTCGCGCTCTTCGCCGAGCAGCGCGTGCACGGCGTCCTGCTGACGCCCGCGGACGCGACCGGACGGAACATCGAGGCCTTCCGCAGGCACGGCATTCCGTTCGTCCTCGTCGACCGGGTCGCCGAGGGCGCCACCGAGTGCTCCGTCTCCGTGGACGACGTGCTGGGCGGCGCGCTCGCCGTCCGCCACCTCGTGGACGCGGGGCACCGCGGCATCGCGTACGTGAGCGGCCCGCCCGGACTCAACCAGGTCGAGGACCGCCGCGACGGCGCGCTCCAGGCGCTCGCCGAGGCGGGCCTGGACGCGTCGGCGCTGCGGGAGCTGCCCACCGAACGTCTCGACGTGGCCGCGGGACGCGACGCGGGGGCCCGCATCCTCGGTCTCGCCGAGCGGCCCACCGCCGTCTTCTGCGCCAACGACCTGCTGGCGCTCGGGGTCCTCCAGGCGATGTACGCGGCGGGCGTGCGCGTCCCCGAGGACATCGCGATCGTCGGCTACGACGACATCGAGTTCGCGGCGGCCGCGGTGGTGCCTCTCACCTCGGTGCGCCAGCCCGCCGTCACCATGGGCGCGATGGCGGCGGAACTGCTCCTGGAGGAGACCGGTCGGACGGCGGACAAGAGCGATACGAGCGAGAAGGCGGCGGCGGGGGAGGGCGAGGGGCCCGTCGGCGTGCACGAGCACCGGCGCGTGGTGCTCAGGCCCGAGCTGGTCGTGCGCCGCTCCAGCCTGCCGCCTCGCTGACCGGCCGTGGCCGCGGGTGGCGGCCCCGAGGCCCGCCGACCCGGCCCATGTGCTGGACTGGGCACCGAACACGCGTACCCGCCACGTCGTCCAGGAGCAGCCTTGACCGCCACGTACCGCCAGCCCGGAGTCGTCCTCACCGACCGCCGCTTCAGCGTGCCGCTCGACCACGACGACCCGGCGGGGGAGCGGATCGAGGTCTTCGCGCGCGAAGTGGTGTCGGCGTCCCAGGGCGGCGCGGAGCTGCCCTGGCTGGTGTATCTGACGGGCGGCCCCGGCTTCGGGGCGACCCGCTTCAACGGCAGGGAGTCGTGGCTCGGCCGCGCTCTCGACGACTTCCGCGTCCTCCTCCTCGACCAGCGTGGCACCGGCAGCTCCACGCCCGCCAACCGCCAGACGCTCCCCCTGCGCGGCGGCCCGCGCGAACAGGCGGACTACCTCGCCCACTTCCGCGCCGACTCCATCGTCCGCGACTGCGAGGCGATCCGCGCCGAGGTGACCGGCGGCGCCCCCTGGACGGTCCTCGGCCAGAGCTTCGGCGGCTTCTGCGCCACCCACTACCTGTCGGCGGCGCCCGAGGGCCTGTCCACCGCGCTGATCACCGGCGGCCTGCCGACGCTCGACGGCCACGCCGACGACGTGTACCGCGCCGCCTACCCGCGCATGGAGCGCAAGACCGCCGCGCACTACGCCCGGTACCCGCAGGACGTCGAGCGGGCCCGCCGCATCGCCGCCCACCTCGCCGAGCACGAACCGGTCCTGAACGGCGGCTACAAGCTGACCGTCCAGGCCTTCCAGTCCCTCGGCATCCTGCTCGGCGCCGGCGACGGCAGCCACCGCCTGCACTACCTCCTCGAAGACGCCTTCGTGCGCACACCGGCCGGGTTCGCCCTCTCCGACGCCTTCCAGGAGAACGTCCAGGCCGCCCTCTCGTACGCGGGCAACCCGCTCTTCGCCGTCCTGCACGAGGCGATCTACGGCCAGGGCGAGCGGCCCACCGCCTGGTCGGCCGAGCGGACGCGCACCGAGTTCCCGCAGTTCGACGCGGAGAAGGCGCTGGCGGGCGACGCGCCGCTGCTGTTCACCGGGGAGGCTGTGCAGCGCTGGATGTTCGACACCGACCCCGCGCTGCGCCCGCTGCGCGAGACCGCCGACCTGCTCGCCGAGCGCACCGGCTGGCCGCGCCTGTACGACACGGAACGCCTCGCCGCGAACGAGGTACCGGTGGCGGCGGTGATCTACCACGACGACATGTACGTCGACACGGAGCACTCCCTGCGCACCGCCCGCGCCATCCGGGGCCTGCGCACCTGGGTCACCGACGAGTTCGAGCACGACGGGCTGCGGGTGAGCGGCCCGCGCGTGCTCGACCGGCTGCTCGCGCTGACGCGCGGCGAGGCCTGAACCCCGGCCGGACCGGTCCTGCCACCGACGCCCAATGCGTTGTCAGACCCCGGGGCTACGCTGACAATCATGACCGAGCCACAGCATGCAGCCGCCCTCGCCGACCAGCTCACTCCCATGCCCGAGGACTGGCGGCGCGCGCTCGCCGTCGTCGCCCACCCGGACGACCTGGAGTACGGGTGCGCGGCGGCGATCGCCGGCTGGACGGACGGCGGCCGCGAGGTCACGTACCTTCTGGCGACCCGCGGCGAGGCCGGCATCGACACGCTCGCCCCGGCCACCTGCGGCCCGCTCCGTGAGCGGGAGCAGCGGGCGAGCGCGGCCGTGGTCGGCGTGGACGCCGTGGAGTTCCTCGACCACAAGGACGGCGTCGTCGAGTACGGCATCGCGCTGCGCCGCGACATCGCCGCCGCGATCCGCAGGCACCGCCCCGAGCTGGTCATCACGCTCAACCACCGCGACACGTGGGGCGGCGTCGCCTGGAACACGCCGGACCACGTGGCGGTCGGCCGCGCCACCCTGGACGCCGCGGCGGACGCGGGCAACCGCTGGATCTTCCCGGAACTGATCGAGGAGCAGGGCCTGGAGCCCTGGGACGGCGTGCGGTGGGTCGCCGTCGCCGGCTCGTCGACACCCACGCACGCGGCGGACGCGACGGCGGGCCTCGACCGGTCGGTGGCCTCGCTCCTCGAACACCGCACCTACATCGAGGCGTTGACCGACGAGGACCCGGAGAAGTACTGCCGTACGTTCCTCACGGGCAACGCCCAGGCGCTGGCGCCGCGCTTCGGTGGAAGACCGGCGGTGGGGTTCGAGGTCTTCAGTCGGTGAGCCCACACCCTTAGCCTGACGGGCCATCAGGAAGAAGGCGGGCCAATAGGGGCGCGGATGATCGACACCATCGGCACGGACATCCCACGGGGCGAGGAGCGGCTGCGCCTCGACGTCGAGGACGGGCTCGGCATCCTCACCCTCTGCCGCCCCCGCAAGCTCAACGCGTGGAGCTGGGAGTCCACGCGCCAACTGGGCCTGTTCGCCGACCGCATCCGGTTCGACGACTCCATCCGGGCGGTGCTGCTGCGCGCCGAGGGCCGGGCCTTCTGCGCCGGCATCGACACCACGGCGCCGGGCGGCGCGATCACCGGCCGCTCCGGCGCGGAGCGCGTCCGCAACTACTACGAGGCGATGCGCTGGGTCCACGAGCGCTTCCGCGTCTTCGCGGAGCTGCCGCAGCCGGTCGTCGCGGCCGTCCAGGGGTACTGTCTCGGCTTCGGCTTCGAACTGGCGCTGATGGCGGACGTGCGGGTCGCGGCGGACGACGCGGTGTTCGCGCTGCCCGAGGCGCGACTCGGCGTCGCGGTGGACGCGGGCGGCGACCTGCGCATCGCCCGCGAGGCGGGTGCCGGCTGGGCGAAGCTGCTCGCACTCACCGGACGCCGGATCGACGCGGCCACCGCCGAGCGGCTCCGGCTGCTCCAACAGGTCGTACCGGTGGATGAGTTGGCGGGCACCGCCCATGCGCTGGCGGCCGAGATCGCCGCGAACGCGCCGCTCGCCGTCCAGGGCATCAAGCGCGGTATCGACGCGTACGCCGACGCGGGGATGGCGGGGGCGCTCGACCGCGTCGCGATGAACGCGGCGATCACGCTCACATCGGAGGACTCGCGCGAGGGGTACGGCGCGAAGGCGGCCAAGCGGGTGGCGTCGTTCGAGGGGAAGTAGGGGAAGTAGGGGGTGTGCGGGATGCAGGGGGCGTAGGGGAACTGGGGGAGCTGCGGGGAGGACGGGATGCAGGGGGAGTGGGAGGGGTGGGGGAAGCGGGGAGGCCCAGTTGTTCCCGCACCGTCACCATCGGTGGGCTCACCAGCGCCCTGCGCTGCCAGTTCGCGCCGTCGACCACCAGCGTGTGGCCCGTGATGAAGCGGGCGTACGGGGAGGCGAGGAAGGTGGCCGCCCAGCCCAGTTCGCGGGGCAGGCCGACGCGGAGGGCGGGCTGGCGGACGGCCTTGTCCCGGGCCCGGTCGAGGTTGCCGCGGATGTCGTCGGTCATGTCGTCGTGCGGCATCAGGCCCGGCACCAGACCGTTGACCTGGATGCCGTACGGACCCCACTCCACGGCCAGGGTCTCCACCAGGCTCTTCACCCCTGCCTTGGCCGCCGCGCTGTGGGCGAAGCCGGGGCCGCCCGTCCAGGCGTACGACGCCCCCACGTCGATGACCGAACCGGGAGTGCCCGCGGCCAGGTGGCGGCGGCCGAACTCGCGCGTCATCAGGAAGGTGCCGGTGAGCGTGATGTCGATGACCGAGCGCCAGGCGTTCGGTGACATGTCTTCCGCGGGAACGGGGAAGTTGGCGGCGGCGTTGTTCACCAGGACGTCGGGCAGGCCGTACGCCTCCTGCGCCGCGTCGAAGACGTCCGCGACGCGCTCGGCGTCCCGGATGTCGCACACCGCGGGCGTCACGCGGCCGCCCAGCGCCGCGAGTTCGTCCCTTGCCGCCTTGAGCCGGTCCTCCTTGCGGCTCGCGATCACCAGGTCGGCGCCGAGCCGTGCGAACTCGGCGGCGATGGCCTTGCCGAGGCCCGTTCCGCCGCCGGTGACGAGGACGACGGTTCCGGCGTAGGTGCCGGGCGGCAGGGCGGTCGCCCCTGTCGGGGGAGGCGGGGGGAGCCCGGGCAGCGCGCCGCCCGGCCCGGCCTCGCCGCCGTCCTTCTCTTGGCTCGCCCTGTTGTTCCCGCCGTGGTTCGTCATGCGCGCATCGATACCTCGTACCGGGTGAAACCTCCATGCCTCGCGTCTGGCTCCGTGCACCGGTGGCGGCCGCACGACTCCACCCTTGGCGGGCCCTGGGGGGAGGCGGTGCCGTCGTCGACGCCCTGCGGCGCGCCAGCCGCGGCCCTGCTGCGCGCGGATGCCTGTTCTCTGCGGGTGCGCTGTGGCGGGTCGCGCAGTTCCCCGCGCCCCTGGTGGGGCTCCCTCAGTTCGCCATGCCGGGGGCGTGCTCGCGCGTCGTTACCCGTGCTACCGCCGCCTCCGTCTCCGGGGTGAAGACCCCCGCCCTGCGGCGGGAGACCGTCGCGTCGATGTCCGTCATGACCAGCTCGGCGTTGATCGTCACGCCGGCGCGGTAGCCGGCGCTCGCTGCGTTGATCACCTGTTCCATCGGGGCCGCGGCGTTGCCGACCGCCCAGACGCCCGGGACCGTGGTGCGGAAGGTCTCGTCCACGGCCGGGTACGGGCCGAACGGGGTCTCCCTGAACTCCGCGCCGAGTGCGCTCAGGAGGCCCTCCCTGGGCACCGGCTTCGCCGCGACGAAGAGCACCGAGCGCGGGAACACCCGGCCGTCGGCGAGCCGCACGCCCGCCAGCCGGTCGTCCTCGACCTCCAGGCCCGCGACCTCGCCCTCCACGACCCGGACGCCGGCGGCCGCGAGCCGCTCCCACTCCGCGTCCGGCAGGTCCCGCACGGTGTGCAGGAACAGCGTCACGTCCTTGGACCACTGGGTGACGAGCAGCGCCTGGTGGCTGTTGAAGGGGTCCCCGGCGAGCACGCCGAAGGGCTGGTCCCGCACCTCCCAGCCGTGGCAGTACGGGCAGTGCAGCACGTCGCGGCCCCAGCGCTCGGCCACGCCCGGCACGGCGGGCAGTTCGTCCACGAGGCCCGTCGCCATGACGACCCGGCGCGCGTGCACCGTCCCGCCACCGTCCGCCAGCGCGACGTCGAACTCGCCGGCGCCGTCCGGCGTCACGGCGGACACGCGGCCCCGCAAGACCTCCACCCCGTAGCGCTCCAGCTCCCGTCGCCCCTCGGCGAGGAACTCGGCGGGCGGCATGCCGTCCCGCGACAGGTAGCCCTGCATGTGCGCGGCGGGCGCGTTGCGCGGCTCGCCCGCGTCGACCACGAGGACCCGCCGGCGGGACCGGCCGAGCACGAGCGCCGCGCTCAGCCCCGCCGTGCCGCCGCCGACGACCACCACGTCGTAGCTCTGGTTCCGCATCGCGCTCGGCATCGCGCTCGGCATGGCGTTCCGCCTCTCGTCCGTCTTGTCGGTCACGGTGACCACCTCCACTGAAACCATCGCCCGTGCAGTGCGATATCGACAAGCCTCTTTGCTGGTTCCGCAAAGGGAGGCATGATGATCCTCATGAGCGAAGAGGAAGAGACAGTGGAGTCCGAAGCCGTGGACCAGGTCCTCACCGAGGTCGGCCCCCGGCTGCGCCGCATCCGCAAGGAGCGCGGCGCCACCCTCGCGGGTCTGTCCGCCGCCACCGGCATCTCGGTCAGCACCCTGTCCCGCCTGGAGTCCGGCCACCGCAAGCCCAGCCTCGAACTGCTGCTGCCGATCGCCCGTGCCCATCAGGTCCCCCTGGACGAGCTGGTCGGCGCACCGCCCGTGGGCGACCCGCGCGTGCGGGCCAAGCCGATCGTCCGGCACGGCCGCACCATGCTGCCGCTGACCCGGCAGCCCGGCGGCCTCCAGGCCTACAAGGTGGTCGAGCCCGCCCGTACCGCGCCCGCCCCGGACCCGCAGACCCACGAGGGGTACGAGTGGCTGTACGTGCTGTCGGGGAAGCTGCGCCTGATCCTCGGTGACCACGACGTGGTGCTCGGTCCGGGGGAGGCCGCCGAATTCGACACCCGGGTTCCGCACTGGTTCGGGGCCACGAGCGAAGGGGGCGCCGAGTTCATCAGCCTCTTCGGGCCGCAGGGGGAGCGCATGCACGTACGGGCCAGGCCCACCCGTAAAGGCGACGCGGACTGAGAGTGCTTCGGGCTGTTCCCATCGGGGCAAGCGACCGCTTAGTATGCGGACGAGCACGGTCTACGACAGCCCCGTGGAGGCCCCGCATGCAGGCATGGCAAGTGCACGAGAACGGCGAGCCGGGCGAGGTGATGCGCCTCGCCGAGGCGGACCGCCCGCCGCTCGACGAGGGGCAGGTGCTGCTGAAGGTCCGCGCCGCGAACATCAACTTCCCGGACGCGCTGCTCTGCCGGGGCCACTACCAGGTCAGGCCCGCGATGCCGTTCACGCCGGGCATGGAGATCTGCGGCGAGACCGAGGACGGCCGGCGTGTGATCGCCAACTCCGTTCTGCCGTACGGCGGTTTCGCCGAGTACGCCGTCGCGGACGCGGCCGCCCTGCTGTCCGCCCCGGACGCGCTGGACGACGCGGAGGCCGCCGCGCTCCACATCGGCTACCAGACCGGCTGGTTCGCCCTGCACCGCCGCGCGCACCTCCAGGCGGGCGAGACCCTCCTGGTGCACGCGGCGGCGGGCGGCGTCGGCAGCGCCGCGGTGCAGCTCGGCAAGGCCGCGGGCGCCAGGGTCATCGGAGTCGTCGGCGGCGAGGACAAGGCGGAGGTCGCGCGGGAGCTCGGCTGCGACCTCGTCCTCGACCGGCGTGCGGACGACGTGATCGGTGCCGTCAAGGAGGCCACCGGCGGCCGCGGCGCCGACGTGATCTACGACCCCGTGGGCGGCGACGCCTACGCCAAGTCGGCGAAGTGCGTGGCCTTCGAGGGCCGCATCGTCGTCATCGGCTTCGCCAGCGGCTCCATCCCGACGCCCGCGCTCAACCACGCCCTCGTGAAGAACTACTCGATCGTGGGCCTGCACTGGGGCCTGTACAAGACGAAGGACCCGGGCCTGATCCAGCGCTGCCACGAGGAGCTGTCCGAGCTCGCGGCCAAGGGCGCCATCAAGCCGCTGGTGAGTGAGCGGGTGCCGATGGCCGACGCCGCGTCCGCCGTGCAGCGCGTCGCCGACGGCGTCACGACCGGCCGGGTCGTCGTCCTGCCGCACGGAGGTGCCGCATGACCGACGCCGCCGAACTGCGCACCCGTACGCAGGAATTGCTCACCGCACACCCGCCCGCCACGACGGAACGCGCCGACTTCCTCAAGGCTCGCTTCGACGCCGGCCTCGCTTGGGTGCACTATCCCGAGGGCCTCGGCGGGCTCGGCGCGCCCCGCTCCCTGCAAGCCGTCGTGGACGCCGAGCTGGAGGCCGCGGGCGCGCCCGACAACGAGCCGCGCCGCATCGGCATCGGCCTCGGCATGGCCGCGCCGACCGTGCTCGGCTTCGGCACCGAGGAGCAGAAGCGCCGCTTCCTGCGCCCGCTGTGGACCGGCGAGGAGGTGTGGTGCCAGCTCTTCAGCGAGCCGGGCGCCGGCTCCGACCTCGCCGCGCTCGGCACGCGCGCCGTCCGCGACGAGGCGACCGGCGACTGGGTGGTCAACGGCCAGAAGGTGTGGACGTCCAGCGCCCACACCGCCCGCTGGGCCATCCTGATCGCCCGCACCGACCCGGACGTGCCCAAGCACCGGGGCATCACGTACTTCGTGTGCGACATGACCGACCCCGGCGTCGAGGTGCGGCCGCTGCGCCAGATCACCGGCGAGGCCGAGTTCAACGAGGTGTTCCTCACCGACGTGCGCATCCCGGACGCGCACCGCCTCGGCCCGGTCGGCGACGGCTGGAAGGTCGCCCAGACCACGCTCATGAACGAGCGCGTCTCCATCGGCGGCATGCGCATCCCGCGCGAGGGCGGCATGATCGGCCCGGTCGCCAAGGCCTGGCGCGAGCGCCCCGAACTGCGCACGCACGACCTCCACCAGCGCCTGCTCAAGCTCTGGGTGGACGCGGAGGTGGCCAGGATCACCGGGGAGCGGCTGCGCCAGCAGCTCGTCGCGGGACAGCCGGGACCCGAGGGCTCCGGCATGAAGCTCGGCTTCGCCCGCCTCAACCAGGAGATCAGCGGCCTGGAGGTCGAACTCCTCGGCGAGGAGGGGCTGCTGTACGAGGACTGGACGATGCGCCGGCCCGAGATCGTCGACTTCACCGGCCGCGACGCGGGCTACCGCTATCTGCGCTCCAAGGGCAACAGCATCGAGGGCGGGACCAGCGAGGTCCTGCTGAACATCGTCGCCGAGCGCGTCCTCGGCCTGCCCGCCGAGCCGCGCACCGACAAGGACGTCGCCTGGAAGGACCTCGCGCGATGAGCGACCTGCTGTACTCCGAAGAGGAAGAGGCGCTGCGCTCCGCCGTGCGGGCCCTGCTCGCCGACCGGTGCGACGCCGCGACCGTCATCGCCCGCGCCGAGAGCGACGAACCGCTCGACCGAGAGCTGTGGAAGGCGCTCACCGACGGCATGGGCCTGGCCGGGCTCCTCATCCCCGAGGATCTCGGCGGCCAGGGCGCCACACACCGCGAAGCGGCCGTCGTGCTGGAGGAGCTGGGCCGCTCGGTGGCGCCCGTGCCCTACCTCACCAGCGCCGTCGTCGCCACGGAGACGCTGCTCGGCTGCGCCGGGAGTGAGGCCACCGAGCTGCTCGGTGCGCTCGCCGCGGGGCGCACGGTGGGCGCGCTCGCCGTGGGTCTCGCCGTCGCTCCCGGCTCCCCCGTCAAGGGCGTACGCCATGAGGAGGGCGCCCTGCACGGGCAGCTGACCGGCATCGCGGACGCGGTCGGCGCCGATGTGCTGCTCGTCCCCGCCGACGGCGGGCTCTACGCGGTCCACACGGCGCAGGACGGCGTCACCGTCACCCCGCGGACCTCCCTCGACCTCACCCGGCCGCTCGCCACGGTCACCTTCGACGGGGCACGCGCGCGTGAGCTGTCCCGGGACGCGGACGCGGAAGCGGCCGTACGGCGAGGCCTGCGGGCCGGGGCCGCCCTGCTCGCCTCGGAACAGCTGGGCATCGCCGAATGGTGCCTGACGGAGACGGTCCGTCACACGAAGGAGCGGCACCAGTTCAACCGCCCTGTCGGCTCCTTCCAGGCGCTCAAGCACCGGCTCGCCCAGCTGTGGACCGAGGTCGTCAACACCCGCGCCGCCGCCCGCAACGCCGCCGACGCCCTCGCCACGGGCAGCGCCGACGCGGACGTGGCGGCCGCCCTCGCCCACGCCTACGCCGCCCCCGTGGCGGTGCGCGCCGCCGAGGAGGCGCTCCAGCTGCACGGCGGCATCGGCATGACGTGGGAGCACCCCGTCCACCTCTACCTGAAGCGCGCCAAGGCGGACGCGACCGCCTACGGCACGGCGGGACGGCACCGCGAGGCACTCGCCGCCCTGGTCGACCTCCAGGCCCCCTGACCCGCCGACCTCATTTTGATGCAGCCCGCACCTACCAGGTGCGGGCTGCGCGTTTTACGCACCTATTACGTGGTGCATAATTGCGAGCTGTTCGCAATAACAGCTGATCTTCAGTAGGGGTGTGGAGCATGAGGGCCCGATCGATACGGGGCGCAGGCGCGGTGGCGACGGCGGCCGTGACAGCGGTCGTCGCCTCCGCCTGCTCGGCGCCGGGCGACGGCGGCGGCGCGGGCGGCGCGAAGAACGCCGGGAACACAGCGGTCGTCGGCATCGCGTACGAGCCCGAGACCCTCAGCCCACTCCTCGGCTACGGCAAGGACGGCAACTCGAAGATCTTCGACGGGCTGCTCACACACGACGCCGACATGAAGCTGAAGCCCGCCCTCGCGGCCGAGCTGCCCAAGGTCACCGACGACGGCAAGACCTACACGTACAAGCTCCGCAAGGGCGTCAAGTTCAGCGACGGGAAGCCGTTCTCGGCCAAGGACGTCGTCTTCACGTACGAGACGATCCTCGACAAGAAGACGAACAACGCGTCCAAGACCGAGCTGGACGCCGTCAAGAGCGTCGAGGCGAAGGGCGCGGACACCGTCGTCTTCCACCTCAAGTACCCCTACGCGCCGTTCGCCGAGCGGACCGTCCTGCCCATCGCGCCCGAGCACATCGCGGCCAAGCAGGACGTGAACACCGGCGCCTTCACCACCAAGCCGGTCGGCACGGGCCCGTACGAGCTGGTCAAGTGGTCCAAGGGCGAGAAGCTGACTTTCAAGGCCAACCCCGACTACTGGGGCGGCGCGCCGAAGGTCAAGAACTTCACCATGGCGATCATCAAGGACGACGACATCCGCGCCACCCGGCTCGACGCCGGTGAGCTCGACGGCGCGATCCTGCCGCCCAACCTCGCGAAGAAGTACAAGAGCGACAGCAACAAGAACACCTACGCCGCCAAGACCTTCGACTACCGCGTCGTGACCCTGCCCACCGGCAACAAGGTCGCCGGCGACACCGCCGTCCGCCGCGCCCTCGACGTCGGCGTGAACCGCAAGGCCATGGTCGACTCGATCCTGTACGGCGAGGGCAAGGAGGCCTACGGGCCCGTCCCGACGGACAGCCCCTGGTTCACCAAGGGCACCGAGCGCAAGTTCGACGCCGCCAAGGCGAAGAAGATCCTCGACGACGCCGGGTGGAAGCCGGGCAAGGACGGCATCCGTGAGAAGGACGGCGTCCAGGCGAAGTTCCCGCTCTGGTACCTCTCCGGCGACAAGCTCCGCCAGGACCACGCCCTCGCCTACGCCTCCGACGCCAAGAAGCTCGGCATCAAGGTCGAGGTGCAGTCCGGCACGTGGGAGGTCATCGAGCCCCGCATGCCCAAGGACGCGGTCCTCGCCGGCGGCGGCTCCCCGGCCGACCCGGACTTCGACCAGTACACGCTCCTGAAGTCCTCCCTCGCGGGCGACGGCTTCAACAACATGGCGCACTACGACAACCCCAAGGTCGACAAGGCCCTGGAGGACGCCCGCAAGAGCGGCGACCACGCCGAGCGCCAGGCCGCGTACGACACCATCCAGCGCGAGCTGGTGAAGGACCCGGGCTACACCTTCCTCACCCACATCGACCACCTCTACGTGGTCGACAAGAAGTTCGGCGACCTCACCACCCAGGTCGAGCCGCACGACCACGGCCTGGCCTCCGGTCCCTGGTGGAACGTCGAGGACTGGCAGCCGAAGAAGTGACGCCGGCAATATCCGAGGCACCGGCTCCGGCTCCGGCTTCAGGGAAGGCGGCGCGGCGTCGCCTTCCCTGGGGGCCCATGGCACGCCTCGCGGCGCGGCGGCTGCTGTTCGCCGTCCCCGTGCTGCTCGTCGTCACCTTCGGCGTCTTCGCCATCGCCGCCGCCTCGCCCTTCGACCCCGTCAAGGCGTACGCGGGCACGGCCGGGCTCACCGCATCGCAGGAGAACCTCGACCAGCTGCGCGCCAACCTCGGCGTCGACAAGCCGCTGGCCGCCCGCTGGTGGGACTGGCTGACCTCGGCGCTCACCGGTGACCTCGGCGACTCCAGCACGCTGCGGCAGCCCGTCGCGGACGCCATCGGCGAACGCATCGGCTGGTCCGTGCTGCTCGCCGCCACCGCGTTCCTCGTCGCCATCCTGCTCGGCACCGCCCTCGGCGTCCTCGCCGCCCGCCGCCCCGGCGGCTGGGTCGACCGCGCCGTGACCTCCCTCGCGTACACCCTCGAAGCTGCGCCGCCGTTCTGGCTCGGCCTGCTCGCCGTCTGGCTGTTCGCCCTGAAACTGGGCGTGCTGCCCTCGGGCGGCCTGACCGACACGGCCAGCTCGACCGTGACCGCGGGACAGGTCGCGAGCCACCTGGTGCTGCCCGCGGGCGTCCTCGCGGTCTCACAGCTTCCCTGGTTCGTCCTTTACGTGCGCCAAGGCGTCGGCGACGCGCTCGGCGACGACCCCGTGCGCGGGGCACGCGCGCGTGGCCTCGCCGAACGGACCGTCCTGCTCGGCCACGCGCTGCGCTCCGGCATGCTGCCCGTGCTCACGCTCATCGGCTCCCGCGTACCCGAACTGATCACCGGGGCGCTCCTGGTGGAGACCGTCTTCAGCTGGCCCGGCATCGCCGCGGCCACCGTGCAGGCGGCCACCTCCGTGGACTTCCCGCTGCTCGCCGCCCTGACCGCGCTCGCCACCGCCGCGGTCCTCCTGGGCAACCTCGTGGCCGACCTCCTGTACGGCCTCGCCGACCCGAGGGTGGGATTCGATGGCTGACCTGACCGACGTCGTATGGCGCGCCAAGGGCGGCGTGCGCCGCTCCACGCGCGCGTGGCGGGTGCGCACCTCCGCGGTGATCGTCGCCGCGGTCGTCCTCGCCGTCCTCGTCGTACCACCGCTCGTGAACCTCGACGAGCAGGCCGTCGACCTCGCCGCCAAGCTGCGGCCGCCGTCGCTCGCGCACCCCTTCGGCACCGACGACGTCGGCCGCGACCTGCTGCTGCGCTGCGTCTACGGCCTGCGGGTCTCGCTCCTGGTGGGCGTCGTCGCGGCGGTCGTCGCCACCGTCATCGGCACGGCGGTCGGCGCCCTCGCGGCCGCCTCCGGAGGCTGGGTCGACCGGATCGTGATGCGGCTCGTGGACGTCTTCTCGTCCGTGCCGCACCTGCTGCTCGGCATCTTCATCGTCGCGATGTTCCGGCCCGGCGTCTGGCCGGTCGTCGTCTCCGTGGCGCTCACCCACTGGCTGTCCACCGCCCGCATCGTGCGCGCCGAGGTCCTTTCGCTGCGCTCGCGGCCCTACGTCGACGCGGCGATCTCCGGCGGCGCCTCACGGCTGCGCGTCGCGGTGCGCCACCTGCTGCCCGGCGTCCTGCCGCAGGCCGGACTCGCCGCCGTCCTGATGGTGCCGCACGCCATCTGGCACGAGTCCGCGCTGTCCTTCCTCGGCCTCGGCCTCCCCTCCCACCAGGCGAGCCTCGGCACGCTCGTGCAGAGCGCGCGCGGTTCGCTCCTGGCGGGCGACTGGTGGCCGACCCTCTTCCCCGGCCTGTTCATCATCGTGCCCACCCTGGCGATCGCGGGCCTCGCGGGCGCCTGGCGGGAACGGATCAACCCCCGGCGCCGATCGGAGCTCATGCTGTGAAGGACCCCGTCCTCTCCGTACAGGGTCTCTCCGTACGGTTCCGCATGCGCGGCGGCAGCCACGTCTCCGCCGTCACCGACGCCACCTTCGACCTCGCGGCGGGGGAGTGCCTCGCCCTGGTCGGCGAGAGCGGCTGCGGCAAGTCCGTGCTCGCCTCCGCGCTGCTGGGCCTGCTCCCCGAGAACGCCGAGACCGCGGGGTCCGCGCTGATCGGCGGCCTGGATCTCCTCACCGCCGACGAGCGCACGCTGGCCCGTACCGTGCGGGGGCGGCGCGTCGGCCTCGTACCGCAGAGCCCCGCCGCCCATCTGACGCCGGTCCGTACCGTGCGCTCCCAGCTGGAGGAGACCCTGCGCGAGCTCGCCGGGGTGCGCAAGCCGCAGCTGCGGGCCGCCGCCGAAGCGGCCGCCCAGCGCGCCGCGTTCCCCTCAGGACACCTCGACCGTTATCCCCACGAGCTGTCCGGCGGCCTCGCCCAGCGCGCCGCCACCGCGCTCGCCCTCATCGGCGACGCGCCGCTGCTGCTCGCCGACGAGCCCACGACCGGCCTCGACCGTGACCTCGTGGACCGCACCGTCGACGAACTGCGCCGGCACGTCGGCGACGACCGCGCGCTGCTCCTGATCACCCACGACCTGGCCGCCGCCGAACGGATCGCCGACCGGGTCGCCGTGATGTACGCCAGCCGTGTCGTCGAAATCGCCGACGCCACCGACTTCTTCGGCACGCCGGGGCCCCGGCACCCCTACGCCCGCGGGCTCCTGAACGCCCTGCCGGAGCGCGCCTTCACCCCCGTCCCCGGCATGCCGCCCGAACTGACCGCGCTCCCCGCGGGGTGCGCGTTCGCGGCCCGCTGCGACCGGGCCGACGAGGCGTGCGGCGCGCTGCCGGCGCTCACGGACGGGGCGGCCTGCCACCATCCCCACGCGGACGTGCTGGAGGCTCCCCGTGCTTGAACTGCGCGCCATCACCGCCGGCTACGACCGGCGCGCCCCCGTCGTCCGGGGCGTCGACCTCACCATCGCCCCCGGCGAATCCGTGGGTCTGCTCGGCCCCAGCGGCTGCGGCAAGTCCACCCTCGCGCGGGTCGCCGCACTGCTGCACCGCCCCGACGCCGGCCAGGTCGTCATCGACGGCGAGCCGGCCCGCGGCTGGCGCCACCGCGCCCCCCGTGAGCAGCGCACGGCCTTCGGCGTCGTCTTCCAGCAGCCGCGGCTCTCCGCCGACCCCCGACTCGCCCTGGCCGACCTGATCGCGGAACCACTGCGGGCGGTGGGCCGCGGCTCCGAGGCGGCCGCCGAGGTCCCGGAGCTCGCGGCCCGCGTCGGCCTGGGCAAGGACCTGCTGGGCCGCCGCCCGCACGAGGTCAGCGACGGCCAGCTGCAACGGGCCTGCCTGGCGCGCGCGTTGATCCTGCGCCCTCGCCATCTGATCTGCGACGAGATGACGGCGATGCTCGACGCCTCGACGACGGCGGCCCTGGTCCACGTCGTGGAGGAGTACCGCGCCGAACGCGGCGCCGGACTGCTGGCCGTCGGCCACGACCGCGTCCTCCTGGAACGCTGGTGCGACCGCACCACGCACTGGGACGAACTGGCGGACAGGGCGCCTGCCGCACGGTAGGAGGCCCGCTCAGGCGGGCAGCCGGGTGTCGATCACGCAGCTGATCTCGACGACCTGACCCGGAAAGGTCAGTTCGGTGACACCGACGACCGTGCTGACCGGGCGGTGGTCACCGAAGTACGCCAGGTTGCCCGCCGCCACCGCCCCGGCGTTCTGCCGCAGGTTCACCATGTACACGGTCTGCGAGACGATCTGGGCGCGGGTCGCGCCGTAGTGGCTCAGGACCTTGTCGAAGTTGGCGTACGTCAGGTCGAGTTGGGCGGCGAAGTCGTCCGCGTGCAGGAAGTCACCGGCCTCGTCGATCGCGAGCTGTCCGGAGACATGGACCAGATCGCCGGACCTGATCGCCTGCGCATAACCGAAGTCGCTCTCGGCCGGCACGTCGTGGTTGAAGACATCGTTCGTAGGCATGCTGTCCACTCTCCTGTCACGAGGGCTCTCGCTCTCCTGTGGTTACTCAGGAACCGTAAGAGAGCAGCCGCTGACTTGGAAGGACGCACTTTCCGGGAACTGAGGAACCGGACGGTGACCGAGCAGGTCACGGCCTCACAGGACACCGCGACCCTTCCCCTGGCCACACCGGCCGGGCCCCGCGCCGGACCGGAGGCCAATCCGCCCCGCCGTGAACGCCCGGCGTCGATAGCGCCAACTCACGGAAGGGCGGGGTTTCCTGGCCCGGGGCGGGCCGCATACTCACTGAGGTTCCGCTCACCGTCGTATCCGCGCGTCGTGTCCCCGGCGCGTCCCGACCCGTCCCTCCGGGAGGCAGACATGGCCCTCACCACCCGTCGCAGAGCCCTCACCACCTTCGGCGCGGCCCTCGTGGGAGGCGTCGCGATACCCGCCCAGGCGTACGCGAGCGGGGGCGGGCGCCACCCCCGGCCCCGCCCGCTGGTCCGCGCCCACGCCCACAACGACTACGAACACCCCCGGCCCCTCCTCGACGCCCTCGACCACCGGTTCGGCAGCGTCGAGGCCGACATCTTCCTCGTCGAGGGGCAGCTTCTCGTCGCCCACGACCCGGTCGATCTGGACCCCGCCCGCACCCTCGAATCGCTCTACCTGAGGCCCCTGGCGGCGCGCGTGCGGGCCCACCACGGCTCCGTGTACCGGGGGTACCACCGCACCCCCTTCCAGCTGCTCATCGACATCAAGACCGAGGGCGCGTCGACGTACGCCGCACTCCACCGCCAACTGCGGCCCTACCGGCACCTGTTCACGTCGTACGCCCACGGCAAGGTGCGCCGTGGTGCGGTCACGGCCGTCGTGTCCGGGGATCGCGCCGCCCGTGCGCCCATGGAGGCGCAGCGCGTCCGGCACGCCTTCTACGACGGTCGTCTCGCCGACCTGGGAAGCGCCGCGCCCGCCTCGCTCATCCCGCTGATCAGCGACAACTGGTCCCTCAACTTCGGCTGGCAGGGCACGGGCCCGATGCCCGCCGCCGAGCGGGACAAGCTGCGCGGCATCGTCTCCGCCGCCCACGCGCGCGGGCAGCGCGTCCGCTTCTGGGCGACGCCCGACCTGCCGGGCCCGCAGCGCGACGCGGTCTGGGGCGAGCTGCTCGCCGCCGGTGTCGACCACCTCAACACCGATGACCTCGCGGGCCTTGAGGCCTTCCTCGACGCGCACGGCCGATGATCCGACCGGATCAACCTTCGCGCGAGTAACACCCGTTCGGAGCACAGGTCAGACGCCCGAACGCCTCCTCCGCTGCGCGACACTGACGGCCGGAAGCCGCGGTTCCGCGTGGCGGAGGAGGTACTTCGCATGGCTGTCTCGATCTCTGTCGTGCTGCTGCTCGTGATCCTTGCGGCGGTCTTTCTGCGCAACGGAGCGCTGAAGCTGTCGCACGCCGTCGTCTGCCTGCTGCTGGGCTTCTACCTGGCCGGCACGAGCATGGCCCCGACCATCCAGGACGGCCTGACGGCCACCGCCCACATCGTCAGCGGCATCCGGCCGTGACCGGTTCGCACGCAGGCCCGCGGGCCGTTCCTTTCGGGTTCATGAACAACTGACGCTGTTTCATGGACACTTCAAGGGTCGCGCTCTAGCTTCGGCGCATGTCCAGCAGACTGCGCCGCCTCGTTCCCGCCGGTGCCATGGCCCTGACCGTGTCCCTCGCGGTCCCCGCGTACGCCGACGACATACCCAGAGCCCCCGGGCACCGGCTCGTCGAGCAGTACGAGGGCGCGCCCGCCGACGCCCGCCCGCTGCCCGGCACCCCGCCGCCCCAGCACCCGTACCTCGCCGCCAACGGCCGCAGCGGCATGCACGCCGACGCGGCGGGCAGCGGCACGTACCCCTGGAGCGGGCCGCTCGGGAAGCGGCCCGCGGTCGACAGCGAGAAGATGGCGGCGCTGGGCGGCGAGTGCGCGACCGTCACCTTCGACCGCGACGGACGCATCGTCACCGTGTGCGGCACGTTCACCGGCTTCCTGGTCAAGCTGCTCGACCCGAGGACGCTGGACACGCTCGCCGAGTACAAGCTGCCGCAGCGGCCCTCGACCGTCGAGGCCATCACCCGGCTCGACTTCTCGAAGATCTTCAAGGACACGTCGGGCGGCGCCTATTCGTACCTCGACAACGAGGACAGGCTCGTCCTCGCCGACTCCCGCCAGCACATCGTCCGGCTCGCCCACGAGCGCACGCCCGACGGCGGATGGCGCTTCGTCGTCGACAAGGAGTGGGACCTGACGGACCACGTCCCGCACGACTGCGTGAGCTGGACCAACCTCTACCCGAGCGGTGAGTGCGACCCGGTCACGTCGGTGATGCCGGACTGGGACGGGCGCATCTGGTGGGTGACGCGGCAGGGGCGGGTCGGGACCGTCGATCCGAAGTCCGGCGACATCCGCTCCGTCCGCCTCGCCGGCGAGGAGATCCAGAACTCGTTCTCCGTCGCCGAGGACGGCGTCTCCATCGTCTCCGACCACGCCCTCTACAGCTTCCGGGCCGCCGCGGACGGCACACCGAAGGCCGTCTGGCGCCAGACGTACGACCGCGGCACCGGCACCAAACCCGGCTCGGTCAACCAGGGTTCGGGCACCACCCCCGACCTCTTCGGCGAGCACGACGACTATGTCGCCATCACCGACAACGCCGACGACCGAATGAACGTCCTCGTCTACCGGCGCGGCGCCGACGTGCCGGCCGACGAGCGGCTCGTCTGCAAGGTCCCCGTCTTCCGCTCCGGCGCCTCCACCACCGACAACTCGCTGATCACCTGGGGCGACAGCCTCGTCGTCGAGAACAACTACGGCTACGAGAACATCACCTCGCTCACCCTCGGCCGCAGCGTCGTCGGCGGCGTCAGCCGGATCGACGTGCGCGAGGACGGCAGCGGCTGCGACACGGCCTGGGAGAGCGCGGTGCGCGCCCCGTCCACCGTGCCCAAACTCTCCACCGCCAACGGCCTGCTGTACTTCTACACGAAGGAACCCAACAGCCTGGGCATCGACGCCTGGTACCTCACCGCGGTCGACTTCCGCACCGGCGACACCCGCTGGAAGCGGCTCGCCGGCACGGGCGTCGCCTACGACAACAACTGGGCGCCCGTGACGCTCGGACCCGACGGGACGGCCTATGTGGGCGTCTTCAACGGGCTCGTGGCGGTACGCGACACGGAGTGAAGGACCGTCACTTCCCGGAGAACACGCCGATGCCGTTCGGAACCGGCCGCTCGATCCCGCCGCTGGGGTTGTTGCGGACCGTCACGGCATCGGCGCCCGGGGCGCGCGCGACCAGCGTGGACGTCGCGGAGACCAGGGTGGAGGAGCCGCCGCCGTCCAGGCTGAAGCCGTCCCGCGCGCCGAGACCCCGCAGCGCCTCGGCCACCTCGGCGATCGTCAGCCCCGCACGGAACTCCGGGGAGCCGTCGAGCGAGAGCAGCAGCAGTCGACGGCCGTCGGCGGAGATCCCCGCCACCGTCCGCACCGCCGACGTCGTGGCGTCGAGGCCGGGCAGCGGCACCCCGTTGCGCAGCACGGGATAGCCGCCGATCGCGAAGCGCAACGGGGTGCGCGACTCGGCCGCCACCAGGCGGTGCCTCACGTGCACCCGGTCGCCCGCCGACAGCTTCCGCAGCTCCTGCGCGCCCGCCTCACGGCCGACCAGGACCGTCTCGTCCTGCGCGATCGGACCGCTGCCCGGCGTGTCGGCCGAGGCCACGACACGCCCGTCGCGCACCGTCACCTCGTGCGTGTCGGTGCTGCAGGGCGCGCCGCGGTTCGTGTCGGTGCCGCAGGTCGCACGCACGCGCGAGACGGTGCCCCAGTCGCCGGTGAAGGCGCCGACGGAACCCACCGGCAGCGCGTACTGGTTGAGGCCGCCCAGCGGGAGGCGCGAGCCACGGGTGCGGATCTGCCCGTCCAGGGCGAGGCTGTCCAGACGGGCCCTGCGGTCGGTGCCCACGCCGAGGACGGCCTCGGTGGTCACGCCCGGCGGCATCGCGGGACCGAAGCGCTGTCCGTTCGGCACGGCGGCCTTGAGCGCGCGGCCGCTCGCGACCGCCGGGCCGACGGGCGCGCCGGTCGCCGCGACACCCGGGTGCTGCGTCTCGGTGATGTTGAAGAAGTCGCCGTTGATGCCACCGACGGCACCGGACCCGTCCGCGAGCGCCGACACGGGCGCACGCGCGGCGACCTTGCCCGGATACAGCAGGCCGACGCTCGTGCGCCGATCCCGCAGGTCCACGTCGAGGACGTGCGCGCGGGCCGTGCCGCGGGAGCCCTCCACGTCGAAGTACCGGTACGCCACGCCCGGCGCGATCCTGCCGCCGGCGCGCTCCGCGACGCCGGAAGCACCGCCGGCCGGTGCCGCTCCCGCGAGAGCCGCACCGGCCAGCATGCCGAGCGTCGTGAAGAAGGTGCAGGCCGTTCTGAACCGTCCACCGCGTTGCTTCTGGCGTGCCACAGATCCCCCTGGTTCCTGATGTCGGCCGGGCGGCGAAGTGAGCGAAGTAACTGTCGCAGCAGCCAGGGGAGTTCACCAGACGCGGGTTGCTACGTTCCGGCCAGCCGGGAACGGATGAGGAAACGTACGCCCTCCGGTGCCTCCAGTGAGAAGCCGCTGCCTCTCCCCGGCACCACGTCCACGATCAGCCGGGTGTGGCTCCACACCTCGTACTGGCTCTTCGACATCCAGAACGCTACGGGCTCGGCCACCCCCTCGACCATCAACGACGCGAGGCATACGTCGGAATCACCGGTGCGGAAGTCGCCGTCCGGGAAGCACATGGGTGCGCTGCCGTCACAGCAGCCGCCCGACTGGTGGAACATCAGCGGCCCGTGCAGCTCCCGCAGCCGCCGTACGAGCCGTGCGGCGGCAGGGGTCAGCTCCACCCGGGGAGTGCTGCCATCGGCGTCCTTCGATGCTTGCGTCTCCTGACGGTCCATGGAGCGACTCTGTCCCGCGGCACGTTGCAACAGGGTTGCGAGGAGCGGCCGACCGGCCCCTGTTCGGAGCAATTGTGGGATGGTCGGGTCGTGTCGCGGAGGGAGCGGCGGCGGACCGGCCGAAGCTGGTGCGATGCGCTGGTTCCTCTCGCCGATCGCCGCTCTGTCGCTGGCCGTACCCGCTTCGCACGGGGCGGCCGCCGCTCCCGCGCCCGCCGCCCTCGTCGAACCGGCGTGCCGCGCGGGCACCGCCCCCTACCAGCGCGAGCTGGAACGCGAGCTGGGGCTGCCGGTCGACGGGCGCCAGTCCGCCGCCGACTGCGCGGCCATCCGGCGGCTCCAGCAGCGGCTCGGCATCCGCCCCGCGGACGGCAGCGCCAACCTGCGGACGTACCGCTTCGTCGTCGCCGACTCCATCCGGCGGAACCCCGCGCAACGGCGGGCCTGCCCCGCGAAGCCGTACCGGGTCACGTGTGTGGATCTGACCCGGCAGGTCCTGTGGGCGCAGTCGGGCCGCAGGCTGGTCTTCGATCCGGTGCCGATCCGCAGCGGCCGGGACGGCCTGGAGACCCGCCGCGGCTGGCAGCGCGTCTACCTGAAGAAGAGCTACCACTACTCGACGATCTACCACGTGCCCATGCCGTACGCGCAGTTCTTCAACGGCGGGCAGGCCCTGCACGGCACCCGTTCGGACCTCTTCTCGTCCGGCTCGGGCGGCTGCGTGAACCTGGCCCTGGGCGACGCGAAGCGGCTCTACGACCTGCTGCTCAAGGGTGACCGCCTCTACATCTGGGGCACGAAGCCGGGCACGGGCGGCTGACGCCACCCGTGCCCGGCGGGGGTCACTTGCGCTTCTTGCCTCCGCCCCGCTCGTTGGTGAGCGTCACCGTGACGCCCTTGGCCGCGTTGCCCGCCGTCACCCTGTGCGGGCCGCTGACCCTCTTCGACGGCAGGACGTATCCGTCGGGAACGGCGGTCTCCCGCAGGTAGTACGAGCCGAGGTCGAGGCCCTGGAACGCGCACCGGCCGCGGCCGTCCGTGGCACAGCCCCCGTCGGCGAGCGTGTCCCGGCCCGCGCCCGAGGTCTGCAGACCGGGCCTGCCGTTGGTCTCGCGCCACAGCTGGAAGACCGCGCCCGGCAGCGGTCTGCCCGTCTTCTTGTCCTTCTTGACGACCGTGATCGAGCCGACGTCCTCCGGTTCGTCACGCACACTGTTCAGCGCCACCACGGAGACTCCCCGCGCGGCGTCGGCCGCGGTGAGGACGAGGGGCCCGAAGACCGCCGGGTCCGGCAGCTCGTACCCGTCGGGGGCCTTCGTCTCGACCCAGTAGTACGTGCCGACGGAGACCTCCCTCTCGCAGGTGCCGGCGGCGTCCGTCGTGCAGGGCGAGCCCGACGGGGTGTCGGGGGTTGACCCCGTCCGCTGCAGGCCGGGCCTGCCGTTGGTCTCGCGCCACAGCTGGAAGACCGCGCCCGGCAGCGGCCTGCCCGTGTCCTTGTCCTTCTTGACGACGCCGACCTCGCCCTCCACGACGGTGGGCTTCTTCTCGTTGGTGGCCGTCACCGACACGCCCGCGGAGGCGTTGGCCTCGGTCAGCTCCAGCGGCCCGAAGACGTTCGGCGAGGGCAGGTCGTAGTCGCGCGGGGCCTTGGTCTCGCGCCAGTAGTACGTGCCGAGCGGCACCGTCCTGGAGCACTCGCCCGGCGCCTCGGTGACGCAGGAACCACCGACCTTGGTGTCCGGGTCGTCGCCGCGGGTCTGCAGCCCGTCGACGCCGTTGGTCTCCTCCCACAGCTCGAACTCGGCGCCCGCGAGCGGCTCCCCGTCGTCCTCGTCCGTCTTGACGACCTTCACCTCGCCGGAGGTGGGCGCGTCGGAGCAGTCGGGCAGGTCGCCGTCGAAGGGGTAGTTGTGGAACTCCTGGCCGCCCCCGCCCGACGCCGAGCTGGTGTGGGTGAGCGAGCCCGTGGTGAAGAAGCGGCCGTTGACGCCCGGCACACTGATGGTGGACGTCGAGCCCTGGTCGCCGATCAGGACACTGCCCTGGAACTGTCCGGTGCCCTTGATCTCCACCGAGGTGGCATCAGGGAAATTCCACAGCAGGCGGCCGCGCAGCTTGTTGAACGGGCTGCTGTCGTCGATCGTCCCGCTGTACGTGTTGATGGTGCGCCTGGTACCGAGGATGTTGACCAGCACCGTGGCGCCGTCCGGGATGCCCTCGAAGCGGATGCCCTCCTGGCCGCCGCTGCCGCCCATCAGGTCGAAGTCCACATTGAAGACCTGGAGCATGGAGGTGTTGTCGCCGCGGAACAGGGTCTCGCCGCCCGCGTGCGTGGCCGTTCCCGTGGGCGTGCGCGTGCCGCCCTCGGGGTGGGCGTAACACTGGCTGGCCGCGGTGAGTTCGTCCCGCAGCGGACGGTAGGGGTCGGCTGCGTCGGGGTCCTTGCGCAGGGTGCCGACGATCCTGCCGGTGGTGTCACCGGCGTGGCGCACCACACCGTCCTCGGCGAGCAGCCGCTCGCCGTCGGCGACCCTGACGTCGCCGCCCGTGGTGAGCCAGTCCGCGCCGACGGGCGGCGCCACCCGGGAGCCGACGCCGGCCTCGCCGATGTTGTAGACGCTGCTGGCGCCGGCGACCTTGTCCTGGTCGAAGTCGCCGAGGACGACGACGCGCCCTTCGGCCTCAGCGGCCCTCCCGCGGACGAGGAAGTCACCGCCCACGTACATGTTGATGCCGTTGTCGCGGTACCGGATCCCACCGTTGTTGACCGGCGGATAGCCGTCGCTGGGGCAGTTGCCCGGCACACACGGGCCGAGCCCGCCGGGCAGCGGTTTCGCCGCGGCGCCCGCGGCGGAGTGCGCGGCGGCAGGCATGGCCGGCAGGCCGCTTCCCGCCACGACGGCGAGGAGACAGAGGTACCTCATTCCGGACCGGAAGAGGGAGGGAACGGTCACGTGCACATCAGCTCCTCACAGGGACACAACGACGTGGAGGAGGCTTGCACGATTGCCCTCCGCGACCGATCAACCGATCCGTGCCTTCATACGAAGAGCACCGCAAAGGCCGAGTGTCAGCCTCTGCAGGTGTGTTCGCGGGGCCACGATCCGCACGGCCGAGCGACGTGATCACTCGATCGTGAGTTGTGCCGCCCCCGGGCCCGCTCGGGCGCGATGCTCGCCAGGACGGAGGGCGGCCGGCGCCGCCCGGACGCGCGAGGGGATGGGGGAGACGGCATGACTCGGGAAGCGGAACGGCCCGAAGGCCCGGACGGGCAGGCGCTGCTCCTGGTGGCCGGACTGGCCGATCTGGCGGTGAGCACGTTGAGTTCGGCGCTGGGGGCGGCGCGGGGGCTGCTGCGCCGCTCCGACACCGCCGAGCTGGCGGCGGAGGCAGAGCGCGAGCTCACGGCCCGCGGGCGCCTGGCGCTTGACCGGTACGCGACGGTGCCCCCGGCCCACCTGGAGATCCTGGCCCGGCGCGCCCTGGCCAGGCGGGCCGCCGATGACGTCTGACCGGTGGGAGCCGACCGGCTTCAAGACCCGCGTCGACGACGTCCTGCACCGCTTCGTCGCCGAGGAGGCGGACCGGTTCGCGGCGGTCGACCCGCTCCTCGCCCCGGTGGCCGAGCAGGTGGAGGCGTCGGTCGCGGACGGCAAGCGGCTGCGGGCCGCGTTCTGCTACTGGGGCTGGCGCGCCGTGGGCCAGCCCGACAGCGACGCGCTGGTACGGGCGGCGGCCGCCATGGAACTGGTGCACGCCGCGGCGGTCGTGCACGACGACCTCATCGACGACAGCCCGCTGCGGCACGGGCGGCCCACCACGCACCTGGCCCTGCGCGGCGCGGTACGGGGCAGGCCCCGCCGCGACGCCGCCGCCAGGTCACTGGCGATGCTGGTGGGAGACCTGCTGATGGCCCTGGCCGGGGAGCTCTTCGCCGCCAGCGGTCTGCCCGCCGCCTACCTGGCCCGGGCCAGACCGCTGTGGACGGTGATGGCCAGGGAGCTGATCGCGGGGGAGTGCCTGGAGATCCTGCGCACCGGAGCCGTCCCGGACACCGAGGCGTCGCTGAAGGTGATCCGCTACAAGACCGCCAAGTACACCGTCGAGCAGCCCCTGCTCATCGGCGGGTCCCTGGCCGGTGCCGGGACGCGGCTGCGCGACGGCTTGCGCGCGTACGGGCTGCCGCTGGGCGAGGCGTTCCAGCTGCGGGACGACCTGCTCGGCCTGTTCGGGGACCCGGAGGTCACCGGCAAGGCCAACGCCGACGACGTGCGCGCTCACCGGCCCACGGCCCTCCTCGCGGAGACCTGGCGCCTCGCGGGCGACGGCGAGCGGGAGCGGCTGCGCGGTCTCCTCGGCCGGCGTGACCCGCGCGGCGAGAGCCTCGAAGAGGTGCGCGAGGTGATGCGCGGGCTCGGGGCGCCGGCCCGCATCGAGGACATGATCGGCGCGCGGGTCGAGGAAGCCCTCGACGCCCTGCACGAGCTGGCCGTGCCCCCGCACGCGGACACCGCGCTGACCGCGCTGGCGCGTTCGGCCGCGCTCCGCCCGTCCTGACCCGCACCCGTCCTGACCCGCAACGGAAGACGAGGAACCCTGCCATGACCCGCACCGAGGCATCGATGGACGGCCTGCGCCGGGCCGGGGACGAACTCGCCGACGCCACCGTCGCCGCGCTCTTCGAACGTGGGCAGGTCGGCACCTTCAACACCCTGATGCGTTACGTCTCCACCGTCGGCGCCCCGCTGCCGGACGGGCTGCCCGACGTGGCGCGGGAGTACTTGGAGGCCACCCGCGTCCCGCCGCCCTGGGTGGACTGGGGGGAGATGGAGAAGGCCCGGCTGTTCTTCATCGACAACAACGTGCACATCTCCACCGCCCTCTCCTTCGCCGCCATGCCCGCCTGCTACGTCGTCCCGCACGTGGCGAAGCTCCTCTCGGCCACGCACGGACTGAAGTACCCCTCCAAACGCATGGCGGAGACCGGGCAGTTCACCGTGTACCTGATGCAGCCCGGCGCCTTCGAGAGCGGCAGCCGCTTCATCCCCGCGGCCCAGAAGGTGCGCCTCCTGCACGCGTCGATCCGCCACCACCTGAAGCGCGAGAACCTGTGGGACACCGCCGCCCTCGGCACGCCGATCTGCCAGGAGGACCTGATCGGCGGGCAGATGTTCTTCTCGCTGCTCGTGCTGGACAGCCTGCACCGCCTCGGCATCCACATGTCGACGGAGGGCGCGGAGGCCTACTACTACGCCTGGCGCGTGGTCGGCGCGATGCTCGGCGTCGACCAGGACGCGGTCCCCAAGACGCTCGACGAGGCCCGCCGGTTCCTCGATCTGTACATGCTCCGCCACATGGGCCCCTCCGAGGAGGGCGCCCACCTGACCCGGCAGCTCATCGACCTCTACGAGGAAGTGGTGCCGGGGACCCTGGTGGACCCCATCGTCTCCGCCCTCATCCGCTTCCTCGTCGGAGACACCTGCGCCGACTGGCTCGCGGTGCCGCGCACGCCGTGGGACACCGCCGTCAGGGCAGTGCCCCGCCTCCTCGGCGTCCTGGAGAGCATCGAGGACCGCTCACCGTACGGCGCCTGGGCGCTGGACCGCCTCGGCCACCTCGTCAGCGTCTTCGAGCTCTCCTCCCTCACCCGTGGACGCGTGATGCACTACGCCATCCCGGAACAGCTCAAGAAGGAGTACGGCGTCTCCACCACGGTGGCGCCCGGCCGACGGTGGACTCCGCCGCCCGCCTCGGCCCTTTGAGGGCCGCCGCGGCTCTGGCGGTGCGTCGCGCGCTGCACGAGGATGGCCCCTCCTCGGGGGTGTCCGCGGAGCGGAGGCAGCGCGATGGGGCGACACGCGGCGGCGGGACGGCGGCGCAGGCGGCCGGTCGTGTCCGGCGCGCTCGGCTTGGTGTCGCTCGGCGCCCTGCTGTGCGTCCCGAACGCCGGGGGAGCACCGCTGTCGGCCGACGCCTGCCGCACCGCGGGCAGCACGCTGCCGCGCGGGGACTGCGGGCCGTTCTGGCAGGTCCTCGCCGAGGACTTCAACGGCGACCGGGTGCCGCTCGGCGCGTTCAGCGACTGCGACCACCACGCCGACACCTCCGCCGCGTACTGCGCCGGGCTCGACGGCTCCTACCGCGACAACTGGTGGGCGTACCCGACGGGCTGGCGCGACACGGCGAACGACCGGGACCGTGACGTTGTCGGCGTCTACCACCCGGAGGACACCGTCAGCGTGGGTCCTGCGGCCGACGGCGACGGCCGCATGCGCATCCGCATGTGGCGGCCCGCCGACGGCGGGCCCGTCCACGCGTCGGCGGTGGTACCACGCGCCGTCATGCAGATGAAGTACGGCAAGTACAGCGCCCGCATCAAGGTCACCAAGCAGGCTCCCGGCTACAAGTCGGCCTGGCTGCACTACGGCGGCGGCTGCGAGATGGACCACCCCGAAGGCGAGTGGACCGGCTCCCTGAGCGCCTTCCACCACCCCTGCGGCGGAGGCGAACAGGGCTCGTACCCGGGCGCGGCCGACTGGACCGAGTGGCACACCGTCTCCACCGAGTGGACCCCCGGCCACGTGCGGTTCTTCGTCGACGGGCGCGAGACGGGACACGACACCAGAGGCGTGCCGGACGAGCCGCTCTCCTGGATCCTGCAGAACGAGAGCGCCCTGGAAGGACCGGGAGCGGCGCCCGGCAGCAGCGCCCAGCTGGAGATCACGTGGGTGGCCGCGTACGCGTACGGCTGGAAGTGACGCGCGGGCGCCGCGAGTTCATCCGCTCGTACCGGAATCGTCACCTCGTACAACCCTTCTGCCGCATCCCCTGTCGAACAGGGCGCCGGACAAGGAACGGGCCCTTTCCGGACACCCCCGCGCCTGCCCGGCCACCTTCCTTCACAGGAGCCGCTCGTGCGCAAGAACCGTTCGGCCGCCCTCGCCGCGGCATCGTTCCTTCTGCTGACCGGGGCCGGTATCGCCGCCGCCCCCTCCGCCTATGCCGGCACCCCTGGGGGTACCCGCGCCGACGACCGCAACAGCGACTTCAACGGCGACGGATACGAGGACGTGCTGGTCGGCGCCCCGGGCGCCACGGTGAGCGGGGCCAAGGGAGCCGGTCTCGTCACGGTCCAGTACGGCTCGACGAGAGGCATCGGCACCACGAACGTCGCCCGGTTCAGCCAGTCGACGGCAGGTGTCTCCGGCGCCGCCGAGGCGGGTGACAACTTCGGCAAGGCCGTCGCCACCGGTGACCTGGACGGCGACGGCTACGACGACGCGGTCGTCGGCATCCCCGGAGAGGACCTCGACGAGGGGGCGGACGCCGGTGGCGTCGCCGTCCTCTGGGGCTCGAAGTCGGGACTCACCGGCTCCGCGAGCAGCTGGCTGCAGAGCGGGGAGGCCGCCGCGGGCCAGCAGTTCGGCCTCGGTCTCGCCGCGGCGCGCTTCACCGCGGACACGCCCGGCGACCTCCTCGCCGTGCTCGACCGGGACAACGTGGACCTCTTCGTGTACGACCCCGCGCCGCAGGCCCGGGGCGAGGCGCCGCTGCGCCGGCAGGCCACCGAGCGGCTCGGCAGGTCGGCCGACGCGAGCCAGATCGTCGCCAAGGCGCTGACCACCGGTGACTACGACAAGAACGGCTACGCCGACCTCGTCGCCTCCGGTACGACCGAGGGGGACGAACCCGGTCACGGCTGGTCCGTGCAGTTCGCGGGCGGCGCCGACGGCCTCACATACAAGAACGACCTGCGCGGCGGTCCCGCGGCGGCCTCCGGCGACATCAACAACGACGGCTACGACGACCTCGTGACCGGCGAGCCCAACTCGCCCGACGACGGCGGCGAGACGATGACCGGCGGTCTGGTCGGCGTGCGCTACGGAACCGAGGACGGCCTCAAGGAGGAGGCCAAGTGGTGGACGCAGGACGCCGAGGGCGTGCCGGGTGTCGCCGAGCGCGGTGACGGCTGGGGCGCCGACCTGTCCGTCGCGGACACGAACGGCGACGGCTACGCGGACGTCGCGATCGGCGCGCCGGGCGAGGACATCGGCACGGTCGCCGACGCGGGCGCCGTCTGGGTGCTGCGCGGCTCGGACAACGGGCTGACGGCGAGCGGCGCGAAATCCTTCGACCAGGACTCCGCCGACGTCCCCGGCGAGCCCGAGAAGGGCGACAAGTGGGGCGCGCAGGTGCGCCTCTCGGACCCCAACCGTGACGGCCGCTTCGGTCTCCTCGCGGCCGCGCCCGGCGAGAACGCCGGGGACGGCGTGGTGTGGGTCCTGTCCGCGGGCTCGGGCGGCGTCACCGGCGCCGGATCCTGGACGTACGGTGCGGGCTCCCTCGGAGCACCCGCCACGGGAGCGGCGTTCGGCGCGGCGATCGACGAGTAACCGCCGCTCCCGGCGGCAGCCGGACACGCCCTATCCGAAGCGCTCCACGCGGAGCTGGGCCGGTGGGTACGGCGAGAAGGAGGTCGTGCCCACCGACCAGTGGCCGTCGCCCGTTCCCGGGATACGGGTGAGGGCCTCCGGCAGGTAGGCGCCGGGCGTCCCGGGGCCGCGTTCGCTCGCCCAGGTCGTGCCGTTCCAGCGCAGGTAGTGGGCGCGTTTCTGGTCCCAGAAGTCCCAGCCGGAGATCAGGTCGGGGCGGCCTTGGTCGTCGCCCGAGATGCCGCTCAGCAGGCCGACGCCGAACGGTGCCCCGGGGTTGGCCCACTCGGTGCCGTCCCAGTGCTGCAAGGTGATGCCGGGGGGTTTGCCGGGAGGTCCGCCCGGGCCGTACGCGTAGCCGGTCAGCCAGATGTCGTCGTGGGCGACCGGCAGCAGTCCCGTCACCGAGCCGCGGATGCCGAGCAGGCGCGGCACGACCGTCCAGGCGCCGTCCCAGCGGGCGATGACGTCGCCGAACACCCACACCTCGCCGCCGGGCGTCACGGTCACGCCGGTGGGCGTCGGTGCCGCCGCGTCCGGCAGGGGCACGCACCAGCGCCACGTCGTGCCGTCGCCGCGCAGCAGCCCGGCACGGTCCTGGTGCCGCCCCGACACCCAGAACCGGCCGTCGGGCCCGGCCGCGACGTCCGTCAGCCGCGTCCCCGCCGCGCCGCGCCCGGGGAAGCCGGCCTCGCGCCAGGTCGTGCCGTCCCAGGTGAGGAGCTGGTCATGGCCCGCGGTGTCGGTGCCGATGGCCCAGGCCGCGCCGCCCGCGGGGTCGGCGGCGACGGCGCGCAGGGCGCCCGTGTACGTCAGGTGGGACAGGTCGTCCAGTGACCAGGCGGTGCCGTTCCAGCTGAGGGAGACGGGGGTGCCGAGGGTTCCGCCGTACCGGCCGTGCTCGCCCACGGCCCAGGCGAGTCCCGGCCCGGCGGCGGCCACGGAGACGAGGTGGGCGGCGGGCTGTCCGGCGGGCGCGGTGACCTCCCGCCAGGTGCCGGAAGCGGCCGCGGGGCGGGCGGTGGCGGTCCCGGACAGGGGCACGGACAGGGCGGCCCCCGTGCCGGTCGCCGTCAGACCACAGGCAAGACCACGGACAAAGACGCGTCTTCGCATGAGAAGAGCCTTCCTCTGCTGGGAGGGGTTCACGGTGCGTGAGATTCGGGGCGCGCTGAGGTGTGCAACACCCTGAACCGGGTGCCGTGCGGCGTCAATGCGCACGGGCGCGTCTTTTCGTCCTGGTCCGGACCAACTACCGCTCAGTAGGGGCGAGTTGGGTAGCGCTTTCTTTGCCGAATCCTCATATGGCGGGCGCGTGAACTGGGGGTAAATGTCGCTCTTTTGGCTGTCAAGGCGCCCAATTCAATTGTTGACACGGAGAGTTGGTCTAGTCCATTTTGGTGATCCGGCGTGGAGACCTGCCGCCGGAAGAACCGATCCTTGGAGCACCACATGCCAGCGAGCGACCGCTACCTCCATCGCGCCCCCTCCGACGTCCCGTACTTCAGCTCGGACGGTGAGACGTACCTGGCGCAGACCCAGTTGCGCGACCTCCGCAAGACCCGGCCCCTGCGCGTGCTCTCCGAGGAGGACTTCGCCTTCTGGCAGACGTACGGCTACGTCGTCGTGAAGCAGGCGATCCCCACCGAGGCCGCGAAGGACCTGCTCGACTTCGCCTGGGAGTTCCAAGGGCTGGACCGCGGCCGCCCGGAGACCTGGTACGAGGAGCGCGAGTTCCGCTCGGACCTGGACCGTGAGCTGCACGTCTACGGCTTCGTCGAGGCCTACCACCACCAGCTGATCTGGGACAGCCGCCAGACCCGGCGGGTCTACGACGCGTTCGTCGACGTCTGGGACTGCGAAGAGCTCTGGGTGACCCTGGACCGGCTCAACCTCAACCCGCCCAACGTCAAGAACCGCTCCCGCTCACTGATCGCGCCCACCGAGCGCGGCTTCGACATCAATCTCCACTGGGACGTCGACACCACCCTCGGCGTGCTGCCCCAGCGCGTGCAGGGCATCATCGCCCTGGACGACACCCGCCAGGACCACGGCGGCTTCCAGTGCTGCCCCGAGCTGTTCCGGCAGTTCGACCGGTGGAAGGCCCTCCAGCCCGACGACCGCGACCCCATACGCCCCGCGATCGACCGCGACAAGATGCCCGTCGTACGACCGGAGCTCGAAGCCGGCGACCTGCTGATCTGGAACGGTCTGCTGGCGCACGGCGTGGCCCCCAACACCTCGAAGGACGGCGTCCGGGCGGTCCAGTACCTCTCGATGATGCCCGCCCTGGAGACCCACGACGAACTCCGCCGCTCCCGCGTCGACTCCTGGAGCAACCTCTCCACACCGGACTGGAACGCCACGCTCCTCGGCGACGCCCACAAGCACGAGTCGCTGCGGTACGGCACCGCCGCGCTCAACGACCTGGGCGCCAAGCTGCTCGGCCTCAAGTCATGGAACGGGGAAGCAGCATGCGCCGAATCTGCCTGACGCTCCCCACCAACCGGGCCTGCCCCGAGACCATCGCGGCGATCGGCGAGGAAGCGGCGTATGCCGCCGCGCACTTCGACGTCGAGGCGCACCTGCTGATCCTTGACTCCTCCGACCCGGCCACGTTCGCCGAACACACCCGGGCCGTGCGCGCCCTGCCGGACGTGCCGCGCGTCGTCGTGCACCACCTGGACGAGGCGGCACAGCGCGACTTCCTGCGCCGGGTGATCGGCGAGGCCGACGTCGCCAAGCCGGAGCTGCTCCTCGACCTGATGCTCCCGGCCGGCCTCTCCTACGGCGCCTGCACCAACCGCGCCTTCCTCATCGCGGCCGCGCTCGGCTGCGAGTCCGTCCACCGCAGGGACTCCGACAGCCGCTACCAGACCGTCGAAGGCGAACCCGTCTTCCCCGTCCACCACGAGCTCATGTCGCTGGGCAAGCCCGCCACGGAGGCGGCGCACGGCGTCACCGAGAGCGCTCTCGAACCCCGCCACGCGGACAAGCGCGTGGCCATGGTCGGCAGCTCCTTCGTGGGAGAACTCTCCGTCGACATCGGCGAGATCCACCGCCTCGACCCCGACGTGTACTACGACGTGGTCAGCCTCTGGGCGCCCGACCACTGGACCGAGGCCGAGAAGCGGGACCTGGTCGACGACTCCTTCCGGGGCGCGGGCTCCGAGACGTTCGAGCGCGACCACGCGCTGCTCACCCTGGTCGACCCGATGCGCGTCGACATGTGCAACATCAGCTTCCACGACGTGCACGAGCGCGTGCCGCTGCCGCCCGCCACCGACACCATCGGCAGCGACTACTTCCTCATCCACCTGGTCCACGACGCCGCGCTCCCCGGCGTCCTGCACAACCGCAACATCGTCAACTACTACACCGCGGAACGCAGGACCGACGCCGGTTTCCTCGCGTACCAGACGCGCTTCGCCAAGTTCTTCCTGTCGATGCTCTACTTCAACCACATCTACGACCGGATGGCCGCGGCCGGCGACGCGCTGCTCGACGACCGCGGACACGTCCGCGCCTCCGTCATCGCCGGGTTCGCCCGCGAGAGCACCGGGCTCGACCAGGCCGGGAACATCCGGCGGCTCGACCGCCTCGACACCGCCTACCGCAGGCTCGGCGGCCGGTACGAGGAGTTCGCCGGCCACCTGACCACGCGCCGCGAACGCCTGCTGGACGAGGCGCGCGGCGACATCGAGGACTTCGCCCTGCTGACCGAGGCATGGGAAGCCCTCGTGCGCGCGAGCAAGGCCACCGGGCCGCTCCTGACGGCGGGACACCCCGCGTGAGCGCGACGACGACGTACCCGGCCCAGGAGGCGTACGGCGCGGTGCCGGGGCACGACAGCGGCCCGCTCCTCGACGCCCTCGCGGCCGCCGCCGAGGACCAGATCGTCTTCGACCTTCCCGGCATCGAGGAACGCTACGACACCCTGTGCCGCGAACTCCCGGGCGTGGCCGTCCGCTTCGCGATGAAGGCCTGCCCGGTGGACGAGGTCCTCGCCCGCCTGGCACGGCGCGGCTCCGGAGTCGACGCGGCGAGCCCCAGGGAGGTGGAGCAGGCGCTGGCGGCGGGCGTGCCGATCGGCAGGATGCACTACGGCAACACCGTCAAATCCGACAGAAACATCGCCGACGCGTTCCGGCTGGGCATCAGGGACTTCGCCACCGACAGCCTGGAGGACGTGCGGGCGGTCGCCGAACACGCCCCGGGCAGCCGGGTGTTCTGCAGGCTCGCCACCACCGGCGAAGGCGCGCTCTGGGGGCTCAGCAACAAGTACGGCTGCTCGCCCGAGGACGCCCTCACCATCCTCGGGGCGGCGCGCGAGCTGGGCCTCACGCCCGCCGGTCTGTCCGTGCACGTCGGCTCGCAGCAGATGACGGCCGACGCCTGGCACGGCGCCTTCGACCGCATCGCCGACGTGCTCGCGGCCCTCGCCGGGCGCGGGATCTCCCTGGACCACGTCAACCTCGGCGGCGGGCTGCCCGCCCTCGGATACCGCGACAAGCACGGCAGGCCCCTCGACCCGCCGCTGGACAAGATCTTCGCTGTCATCCGCGAGGGCATGGCGCGCCTGGCCCGGATACCCGGCCACCGGCTCGGCTTCGTCATCGAACCGGGGCGCCATCTCACCGCCGACCACGGCGCCATCCGCGCGCACGTCTCCCGGCTCTCCGCGCGCCGCACACCCGACGGAGAGCGCCAGTACTGGCTGTACCTGAGCTGCGGCAAGTTCAACGGCCTCTACGAGATGGACCAGTTGCAGTACCGCATGGTCTTTCCCTCGCACCCCGACGCCGAGTCCGTCCCCGCCGTGATCGCGGGCCCCACCTGCGACAGCGACGACGCCTACTCCCACGAGGACGGCCTTGTCCCGGTGCCCAGGGAGCTCGCCTCCGGCGACCCGGTCTGGGTCCTCTCCTGCGGCGCGTACGCCACCAGCTACATGACGCAGGGCTTCAACGGCTTCAGCCCGCTCCCGTACACCTGGATCGACGGAGAGGCCGCATGACCGAGGAGATACGGGTACGCCGCATCGCCGACGGCGACTGGGACGGCATCGTGGCGCTGGAGTCCCGCGCCTACGCGCCCCTCGGCCTGTCGGAGGGCCGCGCCGCCCTGGAGTCCCGGATGCGGGCGTCACCGGGCACGTGCTTCGCGCTGGACCTGGAACAAAGCCTCGCGGGCTACCTGCTGGCCCTGCCCTACCCGGAGTCCGCCTACCCCGAGCTGCGCGGAACCGAGCCGACGACGACGCTCCGCTCGCGCAACCTGCACCTGCACGACATCGTCGTCGCGGAGCACCTGCGCCACCGGGGCCTGGCCAGGCACCTCCTGGAGCACCTCACCGCGACCGCCCGCTCGCACGGGTACGAGCAGATCTCCCTGGTCGCCGTCGGCGGCAGCGAGACGTTCTGGGCGGGCCGCGGCTTCACCGCCCGCCGAGGGGGCCCGCCCCCGGCCGGCTACGGCCCGACAGCCGTGTACATGTCCAAGGCGGTGCCGGTCGACGTGCCGGCGCCGGAAGAAACAGAAATGTGGGCCGAGACGGGTGCTGCGCGTGCGTGATCCCTTCCACCGAAGTCAGTTGGCGATCGCGGCGCTGTTCTGCTCGCTCGGCTTCCAGTACGCGACATGGGCGGCGCGGATCCCCGCCATCAAGGCGGACCTCGGCCTGACCGCCGCGGAGGTCGGCGTGCTCCTGATGGCCGCGGGCATCGGCGCGGCCGTGTCGTTCCCCATCGTGGCCGTCCTGATGCGGCGCCTCGGCTCGCGGCGCCTCGCGCTCCTGTCCGCGCTCTGCCTCGCCCTGCTGCTCCTCGCCCTGGCCGCGGCGCCCAACTATCCGGTGGCCCTGCTCGTCATGTGCGTCGACGGCGTCCTCGTCGGCTGCCTCAACGTCGCCATGAACGCCCAGGGCGCCGAGCTGGAGAACCGGTACGAGCGCAACGCCATGGCCCGGCTGCACGCGACGTTCAGCGGCGGCTCCCTGCTCGCCGCGCTGCTCGCCTCCGGCATGAACGCGGTGACCTCGACGGTCGCCGTGCACTTCGGAGCGGCCGCGGCGCTCCTGCTCCTGCTGGTGGCGCTGTCCCGAGCAGGCCTCCTGACCGATGAACAGCCCGCCGTACAGGAGGCTGCGAAGAAGGAGAAGGGGGAGAAGGAGGCAGAGAAGGAGCCGGTCGGGAAGAGGAGCGGCAAGTGGTCCGTCCCGTCCCGCATGACGCTGTGGATGTGCGCCGCCATGGCGTTCGGCACCGTGACCGAGGGCGCCATGAACGACTGGTCGGCCCTCTACCTGGAGGACGTCGCCGAGGCCTCCGCCGAACTCGCACCCCTCGGCATCGCCGTCGTCTCCGGAATGATGGTCGTCGCCCGCCTCTTCGCCGACGGCTGGCGCAGCCGCTGGGGTGACGGCCGCATCGTCCTGACCGGCAGCGTGCTGGCCGGGGCGGGCCTGGCGCTCGCGCTGCTCAGCGGCGGCCTGGTGCCCGCCCTGCTGGGCTTCGCCTGTGTCGGCCTCGGCATCGCGGCCGTCACCCCGTGCGTCTATGTGGCCGCGGCGGGGCAGGGTTCGGACTCGCTGACCCTGGTCGCGGCCATGGGGACGACGGGCCTGCTCGCGGGGCCGCCGCTCATCGGGTTCATCGCGAACGCGAGCGGTCTCGTGTGGGGTTTCGCCGCCGTCGCCGCGTCCGCGCTGGTCGTCTCCGCGTGCAGCACACGGATCAGCTGGCCCGCGGCGACCGGCTGACCTGCGCCGCTGCGGGGCGGACCGGCTCCGTCCGATCTCCTGCGTACCGGAGGGTAGGCGCACCCGACCCCCTTGTTATACATTCCGTCTAACAACGGGGTCGCGGCCTGCCGTGCGACGGGGCGCCGCGCCCGCAGCCCGGACGTCCGAGTCAAGGAGCCGCAGCATGGCAAGCAGCACTGTTCGGCCGAGCACACAGGACCACTCCCCGGAGGGCGATGTCGCCCGGCGGCTGCTGGACTCGGCCGCCGTGCTGGCGTACGACCCGGCCACGGAGGTGGACTGGGAGACACCGCTGGACCGGAACTGCCACGGCGCGAGCCCGGAGTGGAGCACGCTCTACGGCACCGCCTACTGGCGGGAGATGACCGAGGAGCAGCGCAAGGAGCTGACCCGGCAGGAGGCCGCCTCGGTGGCCAGCACGGGCATCTGGTTCGAGATGATCCTGCAGCAGATGGTGCTGCGCGACGTCTACGCCAAGGACCCGACGAGCACCGAGGTGCAGTGGGCGCTCACGGAGATCGCCGAGGAGTGCCGGCACTCCATCATGTTCGCCCGCGGCGCCGAGAAGCTCGGCGCTCCCGCCTACCGGCCGCGCCGCTGGGCCACCGAACTCGGCAGGGTCTTCAAGTCCGTTGCCTTCGGCGAGGCCGCGTACGCCGCGATCCTCGTCGCCGAAGAGGTCCTCGACGTCATGCAGCGCGACTGGATGCGGGACGAGCGGGTCGTGCCGTTCGTCCGCACCATCAACAACATCCATGTCGTCGAGGAGTCGCGGCACATGAAGTTCGCCCGCGACCAGACGCGCAAGCGGCTCGCGGGCGCGGGCCGGGTGCGCCGGGAGTTCAACGCCCTGGTGATCGCCATCGCGTCGTACGTGATCGTCACCAGCATGGTGAACCGCGAGGTGTACGCGAACGCCGGGCTCGACGCGGAGCGGGCGATCGCCGAGGCGAAGGCCAACGAACACCACAAGTCCATGATGCGGTCCAGCTGTTCGGGCCTCATGGAGTTCCTGGCCTCCTGCGGCCTGCTCACCAAGCCGGCCCTGGTGTTCTACAAGCGCGCCCACCTCATCTGAGCCGACCCGACCCACCTGAGCCGAGCGAGCCGACGAACATGACCTACGCGATCACCCAGACCTGCTGCAGCGACGCCACGTGCGTCGCCGTCTGCCCGGTCAACTGCATCCACCCCACGCCGGAGGAGCGCGCGTTCGGCAGCACCGAGATGCTGCACATCGACCCGAAGACGTGCATAGCGTGCGGCGCCTGCGCCGACGCGTGCCCCGTCGACGCGATCTTCCCGGTGGACAGCCTGCCCGCCGCACAGCAGGAGTACGCAGCGATCAACGCGGCCTACTACGAGGACGACGCGGCGGACCGGAGACCCGAACCCGCTCCCGGGGGCCCGAACTTCCACACCTGGGGCGAGCCGTCCTTCCCGCGCGTCCTGCCCGCGGACTTCGCACCGCTGAAGGTCGCCGTCGTCGGCACGGGACCCGCCGGGATGTACGCCGTGCAGGACCTGCTGCTCCACACCGGCGCCGAGGTCACCCTGATCGACCGGCTGCCGGTGGCCGGCGGCCTCGTGCGCTACGGCGTGGCGCCGGACCACCCCGCGACCAAGAAGGTCGGCGACACCTTCGCGCGCTTCCACGCACACCCGAGGGTGCGCCTGCACCTGGGCCTCGACGTGGGCACCGACGTCACTGCGGAGGAGCTCGCCGCCCACCACGACGCGGTGATCTACGCCGTGGGCGCATCGGCCGACCGGCGCCTGGCGATCCCTGGCGAGGAGCTGCCCGGCAGCGTCTCCGCGAGGGCGTTCGTCGCCTGGTACAACGCCCATCCGGACGCCGCGCCGGACGGCGTCGACCTGTCGGCGGAGCGCGTGATCGTCGTCGGCAACGGCAACGTGGCCCTGGACGTGGCGCGGATCCTGCTCGCCGACCCCGACACCCTCGCCCGCACCGACATCGCCGACCACGCGCTGCGGGCCCTGCGCGACAGCAAGGTGCGCGAAGTGGTCCTGCTCGCCCGGCGCGGCCCCGAGGACGCCGCGTACACCAGGTCCGAATTGCTCGCCCTCAAGCACCTGCCGGGCGTGGACCTGGTCGTCGACGACCACGACCCCCGCATCGCACCCGCCGTCGACACCGCGGGCGAGAAGGACAAGGCGGCGGTCCTGCGAGACGTCACGCGCGCGCGGCCGGACTGGGAGCGGCCCCCCGCACCCGGCCGCAGGATCGTGCTGCGCTTCCACTGCGCACCCGTCGAAGTGCTCGGCACCGACCGGGTCGACGCCGTGCGCGTCGCCGCCGGAGCGGGGGAGCGCACGATACCGGCGGGCCTGCTGCTGCGCGCGATCGGCTACCGCGGCGTGCCCGTCGCCGGGCTGCCCTTCGACGAGACCGACGGCACGGTGCCCCACGAGGGCGGCCGGGTCGCGGGACGGCCGGGCACCTACGTTGTGGGCTGGATCAAACGCGGCCCCACCGGCGGCATCGGCGCCAACCGCACCTGCGCCGCAGAGACGGTCTCCACGCTCCTGGCCGACGCGGTCGCCGGCACCCTGCCCGCCCCGCGGCACACCCCCAAGGCCTTCCACCGGCTGGCCCGCCGCCGCAACCGTCAGGTGGTCGACGCGCGCGGTCTGGCCGCCATCGAACGGGCCGAGGTCACGCGCGGCCGCGGCGCGGGACGCCCGCGGGTCAAGCTGGCCACGGTCGCCGAACTCGTCGCCACCGCACGGTCGTCCCGCGCGGGCCTCCTGCGCTGACCGGTGCGCAGGCGGGGGTTCAAAGGACAGGCTCTCAGTCCACCGCTGACGTCCCGTCGACCGAGTACGCCTCCAGGCCCGCGGTCGCGAGGATGTCCGCGACGCACTCCGCCGAGCCGCCCACGTACGTGCTCACCAGGCCGACGTCCCCGCCCACGCACCACGCCCGGTCCTCGGGCCACCACAGGTCGGGCAGGTCCGGTACGCCCTCGTGGGTGCCGGGGGCGGGGGAGTCGGCGTCGTCGAGGGGACCGGAGAGGAGGATCTCCTCACGTCCCGGCGTCTCGAAGGTGGGCACGTCACCCCATTCGACGTGCCCGTATCCGGCCCACAGCCCGTACCGGCAGCGGTCGGGGGTGCGGGTGTGCCGGGCCAGGACGGCGATCAGGACGCGGGCCACGTCGGCGGGGGTCGGCCCCTCGTGCGGGTGCTCGTCCCAGACGCCCGGGACGGCCGGGGTGTCGTCGTTGCGGTACAGGAGACGGTCCTCGGCACCGATCAGTTCGTGCCAGCGCGTCGCCGCGTCGACCGTCGCGCCGTACGCGGCGGCGGCCCGGTCCCACCGCACCGGCGCCGCGCCGAGCCGCGCCGGATGCAGGATCCGCGCGTACGCCTCGAAGCCGGGGACGCACACCGCGCCGACCGTGCCGAACGCGGCGGTGTCGTGGGTGCGCCGCTCCAGCCAGCGGGCGGGCGCGAGATCGTGCCGCTCGACGCGGAGACGGCCGTAGACGGTCGGGGGCGGAAGCCGGTCGGAGAACATGCCCTCAGTCTCGCTCGTGGTGGGCAGTGGACAGTGGGTGGTGGACCGGGAACGGCGGAAGGCCCCGGTCTCCGTCACCGGAGGCCGGGGCCTTCTCTCGCGAGCGCTGGGCAGGCCTTGCACCTGCATCTCCCCACAGGAAGTGGGGCGCCTTTCCTTGGACCACCAACGCCGGGCCCGGCACCGTCTGTTCGGCGGCGAGCTCATGATCGACTGTACCCCACCGGCCGGGCCGGAGTGAAATCCGGCCGCGACAGCTGTCCCGATCGTCCCGCTCGCCCTACGATCGTCCGCATGCTGCTGCGCCGGAAGTTGCGGATGCTCATGGTCCTCGTCGTGGCGCTCGCCGCCGCGCTCGTCGGGGCGGCCGAGGGGAGCGCGTGGGCGGCGCCGCCCGGCGCGGACAAGCCCTCGCGCGGCCGGCAACTGCTCTTCTACAACCACGCCTACGGCGTCGTGGACCGGGAGACCGCCGACGCCGTCGAGCACTCCGCCTATCTGCGGGAGTTCGCGAACTTCCAGGTCCGCACCACGACCGGCTCCGACGGGCAGACCTGGACCGGCCGCTACCTCCTGGGCCGCGAGACCTACCTCGAACTGTTCGGGGTGGGTGACCTGCCCGGCAAGGACGGCGAGTTCGGCGCGACCGGCATGGCCGTCTCCGTCGAGCGCGCGGGCGACCTGGCGACGGTGCGCGAACGGGTGCGGGAGCAGGGGATCACCCCGGCCGACTTCCTGCAGACGCGTGACTTCGGGGACGGCGTCCCTGTGCCGTGGTTCGACGGGTTCTTCGTCATCGAGGCCAATCAGTACGACTCGTTCGGCACCTGGGCGATGGAGTACCGGCCGGAGTACTTCGCCGACCCGCGCAGCAAGACCGAGCCGCCCGGCCACCCGGGCGACGTCGGCCGCGAGCGCTATCTGAACGACGACTACCGCAAGCACCGCATGCGGGACGTGACGTCCCTGCGTCTCGCGGCCAGCCCGCGTGACATCGCGAGCACGGTGCCGTTGCTGCGGGCCGGCGGGTTCGTCGTCCGTGCGCTGCCCGATGGCGGCGCCGTCGCCGTGCGGGGCGGCACCACGGTCCGCCTCGACGCGACGGGCCGCGAGGAGGCGGGCCTGCGGGAGGTCCGGTTCTCGCTCAACCAGCCCGCGACGGAGCGCCACGAGGAGCGGATCGGCCGGTCGACGCTCACGGTCGGACCGGGCGCCGAAGCCGTGTGGACGTTCGACGGCGCCCGATAGCGGCGCCGGTCGCCCCGAGGAGGTGGTCCTGCTCGTCCTCAGGAGTGGCCGTCGAGCAGGGCGCCCATCCACTCCTCGACCCCGGCGACGGTACGCGGCAGCGCACCCGACAGCAGGCGGGCGCCCTCCGCCGTGATGACGAGGTCGTCCTCGATCCGGACGCCGATGCCGCGCAGCTCGGCGGGGAGCGTCTCGTCGTCGGGCTGGAGGTAGAGGCCGGGTTCCACGGTGAGGACCTGCCCCTCCTCCAGGACGCCGTCCAGGTATGTCCCCGCACGCGCCTGGGCGCAGTCGTGGACGTCGAGGCCGAGCATGTGGCCGCTGCCGCACAGGGTGTAGCGGCGGTGCAGATCGCCCTCCGCGTCCTTGAGCACGCCCCAGTCGGCCAGCCCTTCGGCGACGACCCGCATGGCGGCCCGGTGGAAGTCACGGAAGCGGGCGCCGGGGCGCAGGGCCGCGATGCCCGCTTCCTGGGCGGCGAGCACCAGTTCGTACACCCGGCGCTGGACGGGGGAGAAGCGGCCGGACAGCGGCAGGGTGCGGGTGATGTCGGCGGTGTAGAGGCTGTCCGTCTCCACGCCCGCGTCCAGGAGCAGGAGTTCGTCGCGGTGCAGCCGCCCGTCGTTGCGGATCCAGTGGAGTACGCAGGCGTGGGCGCCGGAGGCCGCGATGGTCTCGTAGCCGGTGCCGTTGCCCTCGGCGCGGGCGCGCAGGCCGAATATCCCCTCGATCCACCGCTCGCCGCGCGGGTGCGCGAGAGCACGCGGCAGGGCGCGCACCACGTCCTCGAATCCGGCGGTGGTGTGGTCGACGGCCAGCTGCAGCTGCTCGACCTCCCAGGCGTCCTTGACCAGACGCAACTCGGAGAGGGCGGCGGCGAGTTCGGGGTCGGAGGCGGCGTTGCGCCCGGTCGGTGAGCCGAGGGTGTCCAGGTGGGCGCAGTGGATGCCGGTGAGCCGTTCCGCCTCAGCGAGGTCGGGACGGCGGCCGACCCAGAACTCGCCGTAGCGCCGGTCCCGGTAGAACTCCTCGTCCCCGTCGACGCGCGGGGAGCGCGGCCGCAGATGGAGGACCGCCTCGTGTCCGTGCGGCCCCGCCGGCTCCATGACCAGCACACCGCCCGCCTGGTCCTCCCCGGTCAGCCCGGTCAGCCAGGCGTACGCGCTGTGCGGGCGGAAGCGGTGGTCGCAGTCGTTCGACCGGACGGTGAGCTCGCCGGCGGGGATGATCAGCCGTTCGCCGGGGAAGCGGGCGGAGAGCCGGGCCCGGCGCGCCGGGGTGACGGCGTGCGCGGCGACCCGGGTGGAGTCGGGCAGGGCGGAAGGGGCCCAGGAGGCCGCCATGAAGCGGGACAGCTCGGCGGAGACGGCCAGGTCGTGGCTGCCGGTGTTGAGCGTCGAGGCGGGGTGGGTGCCGGTCGGGTGGGTGCCGGGTTCGGTCACGGGGACTCCCTGGAGGCAGCGCGAACGGGGGCCGCGGAGGCCGGTTAGTAAAATGTCACATTACTATGAGCGGCGAGTGTGACGAAGGGTCTTCGTGGCACCAAACCCGGTGCGGCGCGGGGGAGTTGGGCGGCGCGCGTCGGCTCAGGAGAGGCCCGGCTCCCATACCACGTCGAGCACCGCCCCGAGTTGTGCCGCGAGGCTGCCCGCGCGGGGCAGTAGGGAGCCGTCGAAGGCGGCCGAACCGATCGTGAACGCGTCGGCCCCCGCCGCGGCGAGCTCCCGGACCTGGCCGGTGCCGGTGATGGAACCGGCGACGACCAGCCGCCCCGAGGTCGCGGCGCGGGCGGCACGGACCAGGTCCAGGGGATCGGCTTCGGTGGCGCGGTACGCGAGCAGGTCGACGCCCGCGCAGCCCGCTGCCTCGGCCCTTCGGCAGTCCTCGGCGATGCGGGCCGGGGTCCCGGCGAGACGGGTGGGGTGGCCGAAGGGCTCACCGGCGAAGGGCAGGTAGGCGGTGGGCGTGCCGCGCAGGAGGCCGAGGGTCTCCTCGGCCCAGGTGCCGCCCATGAGCACGTCGACGCCCAGATCGACGGCGGTCCGCGCCGAGGCGAGGGCCTGGTCCCGGTCGGTGCTGACGACCTCCAGGTATGTGGTCGCCCCGAACTCGCGGAGCGCTGTGTGCAGTTGGGTGAGCGTGTCGCGGTCGACGCCGACGTCCTTGAACCCGACGTGGGTGATGCCGAGGTTCCTGACGGTGTCGACGACGTCGAGGCAGTCGGTGATGGTGCGGTCGTCACGGGTGAGCATGAAGATGAAGTCCACGGTTCTCCTGCGGTCTCGGGGTGGGGTGGGGGACCGGGAATCAGTGCGCGGAGAGCCGGTCGGCGTGGTCCAGCGCGGTGAGCAGGCTGGTGTGGTCGGCCAAGCCGCGCCCCGCGATGTCGAAGGCCGTGCCGTGGTCCACGCTGGTGCGGACGAACGGCAGGCCGAGCGTGATGTTCACGCCGTGTTCGAGCCCGAGGTATTTGACGGGGATGAGGCCCTGGTCGTGGTACTGCGCGACCACGGCGTCGAACTCCCCGGCGCGGGCCCGCATGAAGACGGTGTCGGCGGGCCACGGACCGCTGGCCCGGATGCCCTCGCCGCGCGCGGCCCGGACCGCCGGGGCGATGATGTCCGTGTCCTCGCGGCCGAACAGCCCGTTCTCGCCCGCGTGCGGATTGAGGCCCGCCACAGCGATGCGCGGAGCGGCCGCACCGCTCCGCTCCAGCGCGCGGTGGGTGAGCCGGATGACGGCGAGTTCGCGCTCGGTGTCGAGCGCGTCGATCGCGGTGCGCAGGGGCTCGTGAACGGTCACCAGGACCACCCGCAGCTCCTGGTTGGCCATCATCATCGCGTAGTCGGTGGTGCCGGACAGGTCGGCGAGGATCTCGGTGTGCCCGGGATGCGGCACCCCGCCCAGGCGCAGCGCCTCCTTGTTGATCGGAGCGGTCACCAGGGCGCGTACGTCCCCGTCCATGGCGAGTCGTGCTCCACGGCGTACGTACTGGAAGGACGCGACGCCCGCGCGGGCGTCGAGCGCGCCCCACGGCAGGTCGTCGGGCAGGTCGCTCCCGGCGAGCACGTCCACCGTGCCGGGCGCGTACTCGGCCCGCGCGACCGAGGCGACCGGGCGGACCGCGAGCCCGGTGCCGGCGAACCGGTCGGCCCGGGTGAGGACGCCCGGGTCGCCGATGACGACGACGGGCACGGTGCGCCGGGGGTCGGCGCACGCCTTCAGGGTGATCTCGGGGCCGATGCCGCAGGGGTCACCCATGCTGAGGGCGAGCGGGATCATGCGGGGGTCTCCTCGGTCGTGGGGTTCCGGACGAGGTGGCACAGGCGCACGAGCAGGTCGTCGTCGCCGAAGCCACCCGCCTTGATGAGCACGGGCAGCGGCGGTCCGCCGAGCGGGGTGCCGCGGGCGACGCCGGGTTCGGGCTCGTCGGTCAGGTCGAGCCCGGTGACGCCGAGAGCTTCGAGCACGGTCGCGGCGGTCTCGCCGCCGGTGACGATGAGGCCGTCCACCAGGCCCTGTCCTGTCAGGGTGCGGACGACCGCGGCGAGCGAGCGGGCCAGTGCCCGAGCGGCCACCGGGGTGTGCCGCACGTCGGGCGTCCGCAGGGTGAGGACGGGCGCCGTCAGGCCGCGCAGGGCCTCCGCCGCGGTGGGCGCGGCACCGTCCACGGTGACGCCCCGCACCTCGTCCCGGCCGTGCAGCACCGCCAACTGCCGTCGCGTCGCGGGGCTTACGCTGCCGACGGCGACGAGCGGGCGCCGTGCCGCAGAGGGCGGTGCGGCGCCCGCGCCGCCGGTGGCCGCGCACCGCCGGGCCAGCGCGGCCGCGAGGCCCGGCGAGCCGACCCACAGCACGTCGTCGAGGCGCGGCACCGCCGCCACGAACCGGTCCAGGTCACCGTCCTGCCGGGCGGAACAGACGATCAGCCGCCCGGCACCGATCAGCTCCGGCAGCCGGGCCGCCTCGTCCGCCCCGAGCGCAGCCGCCTCGGGTAGGAGAGCCGTCAGGTCCGCGCGCCGCACCGGGTGCACCGGGTCGCGGGCGTACGCACTCTCATGGACCGGCACGCCCCGCACATACTGCACACCGTCCACCGTCACCCTGCCCTCCGAGGGAAAGGCGGGCGCGACCACCACGGCCCGGCGCCCCGATCCCTCCCACGCGGCCCTGACCTCCGCCCCGACATGCCCGCGCAGGGTGGAATCCACGGTCTTGAGGACGAGGTCGGAACCGGCGCACAGGCGTGCCGCCCGCCGGGTGCGCGCGGCAGCGGCCTTCTCGTCGAGGAGACGGCTCCCTAGATCGATCGCGGTCACCCCGGGTCCCGGGACGGGCGCCGGGGGAGCGGAGAAGAGAATCCGCGCGGGGTGGCCGACGCGGCGGAAGGGCGCCGCACAGTCCCCGGCACTGGTGAGGTCGTCCGCCAGGACGGTGACGCGCGGTCCGGGACCGGGTTCGGGTCCGGGTCCGTCGAGCAGTGTCATGCCACGCCCCTCCGTCGGTCGGCTCGCTGTGACGGAATCAATGGTCGTGCAGGCGGAAAGGCCAGGACAAACGATTCCTTGTCACGCGAGCTGTGACTAAAGTTCACGCATGCGCTGGCCGGCCCTCCCGCCCCCGAACACCCTGCTGCCCTTCGAGGCCACCGTCCGGCACGCGAGCATGACCGCGGCCGCACAGGAACTGCACGTGACGCACGGCGCGGTGAGCCGGCAGATCCAGAACCTGGAGCGGGCCCTCGGCGTCCCCCTCTTCGAACGCGGGACGCGCGCCCTGCGCCCGACCCCGCAGGCACGCCAACTGGCCGCTGTCGTCAGGGACGCACTCGACCAGATCGACGCCACCGCCCGGCAGATCTCACGGCGCGCCCCGGCCGGGCCCCTCACCCTCTCGTGCGAGCCGACGCTCCTGATGCGCTGGCTCATCCCGCGCCTGCCCGATCTGACGGCGGGCGCGCCGGACGTCACCGTCCATCTGTCCGCCGGTGGCGGCCCGGTCTTCTTCGAACGGGACGGCATCGACCTCGCGATCCGCCGCGACGACTTCCCGTTCCCCGACGACGTGCGCCGCACCCGGCTGTTCGGCGAGCGGATCGGGCCGGTGTGCCGGCCCGACCTTGCGGCGCGGCTCGCCGACGGCACCGGGCTGACGGACACCGTGCTCCTGCACGCCGCCACGAGACCAAGAGCCTGGGATGACTGGCGGCGCCTCACCGGCAGGACGGCTGACCCGGCCGCTCCGGCCGCGCAGCAGACCCTGGAGCACTTCTATCTGACCGTCCAGGCCGCCGTGGCCGGCATCGGCGTCGCCGTCGCGCCGTACGCCGTCGTCCGCGACGACCTGGAGCGGGGGCAACTCGCCGCCCCCTTCGGCTTCGTGGCCGACGGGACCGGCTACCACCTGCTCGGCCGCCGGCCGCCCGAGCAGGACCGGCGCGTACACCTGCTGACGTCGTGGCTGCGCGCCCGGGCGGCCGAACTGGAACCCGGTCAGTCGAGATAGTTCGTACGCCCTTCGTCGTCGAGCTCGAAGGGGCCGTCCGGGATGACGCAGAACTCATTGCCCTCGGGGTCGGCCATCACCAGGAAGCCGCCGTCGGCGTACTCCTCCAGCCTGCGCCCGCCGAGCGCCTCGACCCGCCGCTGTTCGGCGGCCGGGTCGGGCGAGGCGAGGTCGAAGTGCAGCCGGTTCTTGCCCGGCTTCGGGCCGTCGGCGCGCTGGATCCCCACACCCAGGCCGTTCTCTCTGCGCAGCCATACGTACGGTCCCGTGCGGCCCACGACCGGCCTGTCCAGCAGCTCGGACCAGAACGCGGCGAGCCGCTCGGGGTCGGTGGCGTCGATGATGAGGGCGTTGATCTGCACCAGGTGATCCTCTCGAAGCGCGGAGCGTGGTTGTCGGTCGTTCACCACACACTCGCAGATCACGCCTGCCACGCCCTAGCTCTCCGACCCCTCCGCCAACGACGCGATGTCCGCGAGGGAGAGCCGCAGCTCGTCGTGGAGGAAGCGCACGACCGTCCAGTGCGGCAGGGCGTCCTCGTCGTACGGGCCGAACGCGGCGGTGTAGAGGGGGATCCACCGCAGCGCCTCCTCGGCGGCCGTCTCACGGCCCGGCGCCTGCTGGTAGGCGTCGTAGGACACGCTCCGGTGGTGGATGAAGTGGCCGCCGGGCAGGCGCTGTTCGCACAGCTCCCGGTACTCGCGGGTCTGCAGGATGAGGTAGTGCCAGATCTCGTCGATGTCCTGCTCGACGGGGAGGAAGAGGCCGCCGAGCCGGTCGGGGTGGCGGGAGACCAGGTAGAGGTAGCGGAGGCATTCGCGGACCTGGTGCCTGATGTACGAGGCGGCCGGGGCGTCGGGCTTCGCCGCGAAGTGCCGGACCACCTCGTCGTGCAGGGCGGTGCCGAGCAGCTCCTCGGCGGTGGGCGCGGGCGCGTTCGGCGCGGGTGCGTGCATGGGGGATTCCTGTCGGTTCGGCGCTAGGGCTTGGTCAGCCAGGCGTACTTGCCGGAACGCCCGATCGGTACGTGGGTGACGTGCTCCACGCGGCAGGCGCGGCCCGTCAACTCGCTCACGGACGAGCCGAGTTCGGCTTCCTCGGCGGGGGAGAGCGGCTTCTCGTCGAAGGTCGTGCACCGCAGCAGGCACCGGTCCTCGCCCGTCAGGTGCAGCTGGTGCAGGAAGACCCGGGGAGAGGCGGCCGCGACCCGCGCGTCGAGGTCGGCCTGCGCGACGGGGCCGCCGGGCGTGGGCAGCAGTTCCTTCTCGCGGCCGCAGAAGGAGATGATCCGCTCCGGGTCCGTGCTGCCGTCCTGGGTGCGGACGCAGTCGCCGGACCGGTAGCGGACCAGCGGCATGTACGGATTGCGGATGCTGGTGACGATGAGGCTGTGGATCTCGCTGCTCGGCTCCACCGGGATCAGCTCCACGCTCATGTCGTGCAGATAGGGGCGGTAGCGGCCGTCCTCGGCGCTGTAGAAGAGGTAGCCCAGTTCCGTGCTGCCGAAGAGGTCGACGATCGGGCAGTCGAAGTGGGCGCGCAGATACGCGCGGACGTTCAGCGGCGTGTACTCGTAGGCGTGGACGATGCCGGCCGGCCGCGGGAACCGGTCCCACAGGTCCCACTCGTCGACCTTCTGGACCAGATGCGCGAGGTGGTAGCCGGAGCAGTCCAGGAGGTACGCACCCCGTGGATGCGCGGCGCTCACCTCGCGGATCTCGGCGAGCATGCGCTCGACCTCGGCACGGTCCCAACCCGCCGGGTCCATGCGGCGGTTGAGGTACAGCGTCCGGTCGTCGAGCCAGCGTTCGCCCGGGGTGGCCCCCGGCTTGCGGGCGTTGACGCGCGCCACGTGCTCGGTGGCGAGGACGGTGGTCAGCGAGATGCGCCGGGCGCCCTCGTGCCAGAGGGGGCCGAGGTCGGGGTGTTCGCTCCACAGCCGGTAGTAGGAGCGGAGCAGGAAGTACGGCGGCCGGATGAGCTGCATGCGGGCGTGGTTGGTGCCGGTGGACAGCACGAACTCCGCGTCGCCGGCCTCCAGGGCCCGTTCCAGCCGGGGAGTCATCCAGTTGGCGGGGAAGTCCCGGGCGATCTCCGGCTTCTCCAGGATCGGGAAGTCGCCGCGCTCGACGGACGCGCGGTAGAGGGGGATGTCCCGGACCTGGTCCAGGACGTCGGCGCTCGGCAGGCGATTCAAGGGGGCTCCGGTACGGGGCAGGGGGCGGGCGGCGGCGGCCGGCCCGGGCGACGGGGGAGTGAGGGGCGGGGCGGTGGCCGCGGCCGGTGTGCCGTCGCCACCGCCCCGCCGGGTCACTGCGTCAGGAGATACAGCCGGTCTTGCCGGTGGCGCTGATGCAGCCGCTCTTCGGTGTCGCGCTGATGCAGCCCTCCTTCGCACCGGGCGTGGCGCCCTGGGCGGAGTTGGCGGCGACCCACTTCTGCCACACGGACTCCTCCGTCATGCGCTTGATGAGCTGTTCCACGGTGAAACCTCCATGGTTGACCGGCACGCTGTGCCGAGGGGTGGGACACCGGGTGGCGGGCATACCGCGCTCGCCACCCGGAGCAGGGGAAAAAGGTGAGCGGAAGGGGGAGCGAGGGGGGCGTCAGGCCCCGGCCCCGGCCACCGGACGCGTCTTCATCCGGACGGCTTCCGTACCGCTGTCGTTGTGCCGCAGCGCCCAGTTCTCCAGCGTCGTGCGGCAGGCGTGGTCCAGGTGCTTGACGTCTGTCAGGTCCAGCTCGATGGGCCGGTCCTGCGGCATGGCCTCCAGCGTCTCCAGGATGCGGGGGAGCCGCAGGAACGTGGCGTTCCCGGTGAGGGTCACCACCATCCTGCCGTCGGTCAGCTCCCGTACGTCCAGGTGAATGTGGGAGGTCTCCCAGGCGGACTTGACCACGGCGAGGATCAGGCCGAGCACCACGCCCTCGAACATGTTGGTCACCACGATGGCGATCGCCGTGACGGAGAGGACGACGGCCTCGCCGCGGTGGGCGCGGGCGAGCGGGACGATCTCCTTGAACGGGATCAGCTTGCAGCCCGCGTGCACGAGGACACCGGCGAGCGCGGCGAGGGGGATGATGCCGAGCGCGGCCGGCAGGAGCACCGCGAACAGCAGGAGCCACACGCCGTGCAGGATCCGGGAGAGCGGAGTGCGGGCGCCCGCCTGGACGTTGGCGGAGCTGCGGACGATGACCGCGGTCATCGGCAGGGCGCCGAGCACCCCGCACACCGTGTTGCCGACGCCCTGGGCGACGAGTTCCTTGTCGTACTGCGTGCGGGGCCCGTCGTGCATGCGGTCCACGGCCGCCGCGCTGAACAGCGACTCGGCGGACGCGATCAGCGTGAACGCGAGGACGGTGCCGAGCACGGCGACGGTGCCCAGGTCCGCCAGGTCGCCGAGGCCGGGCGGCTGGATGGCGTCGACCATGCCGCGCACCGACACGTTGGCCACGTCGAGGCCGAATCCGGCGGTGACGGCGGTGGCGAGGGCGACGGCGGCCAGCGGGGCGGGCACCACGCGTGCGGCGGCGGGCAGCTTCGGCCAGAGGACGAGGACGGCGATGGTGCCGATGCCGAGGGCGGCGGCGGTCAGCGCCGTCGTGTCCTGCACGGTGTCGGCGAGCAGCCCGGGCACTCCGGTGATCTTGTCGATGCCGGAGCGCGGCTGCTCCGCACCCGCCATGGTGTACAGCTGGCCGAAGATCAGCACGAGGCCGATGCCCGCCAGCATGCCCTGGACGACGGAGACGGATATCGCGCGGAACCAGCGGCCGCAGCGGAGCAGGCCGAGGGCGATCTGGAGCGCTCCGGTGAGGAGCACGATGGCGCCCAGCATGCTGAGCCCGAACTCGCGAACGGCTTCGAAGACCAGCACGGTGAGGCCGGCGGCGGGCCCGCTCACCTGCAGGGCGCTGCCCGGCAGGCAGCCGACGACGATTCCGCCGACGATGCCGGTGACGAGCCCGAGTTCGGCCGGCACCCCGGAGGCGACCGCCACGCCGACGCACAGCGGCAGAGCGACCAGGAAGACGACGAGTGAGGCGAGTATGTCCCGTCGCAGCACGCCCGGTTCGCGCAGGGCGCTGAAGGGCGAGCGGAGGGGGGAGGAAGAAGAGGGAAGCGAGGACATGAGGGTGGGGGTCCTGTCGTGTGGGTGGGCCGGTCAGGGGAGAGCGGCGGCACTCACAGGGGACTGAACGACGGCCGGCCGGTGTCCGACGGCCGGTGGGCGGTGACGGTGCCCGTGTGGACTTCGTAGTACCAGGCGTGCAGCGTGAGTGACCCTTCGGCGACGCGCTCCTGTACGCAGGGGTACGCCCGCAACCTCTCCACCTGGGCGAGCACGTGTGTCTGCACGGCTTCCGCCACGTCGGCCGAGGTCGGCGTGAGGGAGCGCAGAGCGTCGTCGGGGGCGACGGAGTGCTCCAGCCAGTCGCGCACCGCGGGCACGGCCGACAGGTCCTCGCGCCGGACCAGCGCTCCCACCGCGCCGCAGTGGGAGTGTCCGCAGACGACGATGTCGCGGACGCCGAGGACGCACACCGCGTACTCGATGGTGGCCGCCTCGCTCATGGGGCCGCTGTCGGGGTGTGTGCCGCGGGCGGGGTAGGGCGGGACGATGTTGCCCGCCGTGCGGAGTTCGAAGAGTTCGCCTGGGCGTGCTCCGGTGATCAGGGACGGGACGACGCGTGAGTCGGAGCACGTGACGAACAGCGCTTCCGGTGACTGCCCGGCGCCGAGGGCCTGGAAGGCCGCTGCGTTCCGGGGGTCGGCCACGTGCGTCGTGGCGAACGAACGGGCGTTGGCTATCAGTGACTTCAAGGTGGCCTGCCTCCTGCGTCGCTTCGGCGGTGCCGGGACGCGGTGTGGTCGGGTCGATGGTGACGGTGGGGCGGCACGGCCCGCCGTGACGGCGGGTGCCGGGCGCCCCGGATCAGCCTGTACGGCTGTCGTGTCCTCCACTTTGCCATCGCATTACGGTGAGATGACAGAGCAAAATCCTGCCAAAGGTTGAGTAATAAGTGCCCCTCAACTGGGAATTGATCCAGCAATCAACCGTTGGGTAGAGATCCCGGTGGGGGTTGTGTGTGTTATGTGAAGGGGTTCCGTTCGCCCGGCGTTGCAGTCGCACCGCCTCGACGGACCGCTGTGGGGCAACGCGAAGGGGAGTTGGACAGGGCATGCCGGAAACCTCGTTCCAGGGCCAGGTCGTCGACATCGAACCGGCCCCGCACGTGTTCCTCGTCGTCGGCATTCCCGGATCCGGGAAGAGTTCGGTCTCGGACGGCCTGGCCCGGCGGTTCGCCCTCGGCGCGCACATCGAGGGGGACCACCTCCAGGACCTGATCGTCTCGGGGAGCCGCCTGCCCAAGCCGGAGGAGGACCTGGAGGCCGACCGTCAACTGCTCCTGCGCGCCCGCAACGCGGCGGTCCTGGCGCGCAGCTTCCACGCGGGCGGTGTCGTGCCCGTCATCGACGACGTCGTCGTCCGGCGCGCGCACCTGGAGTTCTACCGGGAACACCTCAAGGGGCTGCCGCTGCGGCTGATCGTGCTCGCGCCCTCGGTGGACGTCGTGTCCCGGCGGCTCACCGCGCGGGACAAGGTCCTCGCGGACGACTGGTCCTTCCTGGACCGGGCGATGCGGAGCGAACTCGCGGGCGAGGGCGAGTGGTTCGACAGCTCCGAGATGTCTCTGGACGAGACGATCGACGCCGTCCTCACCGCCCCGCCCTCGGCGCGTACGGCCCGCGTCAGCGGACGGTGACCTGCACGACGTTGGAGACGGCGCCCCCGCCGACGATGCGGATCTTGTTGAGGCCCTTGATGCCGAGCTTGACCCGCAGGTTGTAGGCACCGGCCTTGTTGGTGTTCATCCGGATCGGCAGCGACACCCAGCGCTTCTTCTGCAGCTGCTGCAGCGTCACCTGCGTCCCGGCCCGCATCCCGGTGCTCGAACCGTAGACCCGGAACTGCTCCCACGCCTTGATCGATCTGACCGTGGCCTTCGCCGTCAGGGTCGCCTTCTTGGGTGCCGCGTGCCGGCCGTGGACGGGAGCTGACGGGTCGTCGACGGCCAGGGCCGCGGTCACCGGGGCGGCGCAGAGCAGCAGGCCGGCGGAGAGGGCGACGGTACGGGACAGGGCGGGACGCATGAGCACTCCAGGGGGTGGGTTCGGTGTACGACCCGCCCACCGTAGGGAGAAAAAGGGCTTTTCTACTGAAATGACATGCGGAGAAGCGGACAGGGGTGCGGCCGCTCACACGCTCAGCTCAGCGTGCGGCCCAGGCCAGTACGCCGCAGAGGACGAACAGCAGGCACATGGCGAGGTTGGTGCGCTTGTAGGCGACGAGGACGGCGGCGAACTCCCGGATCGTGGCGTTGGGCCAGAAGTACGCCGCCGTGGTCGAGCCGACGACCTGGCCCCTGACGCCGAGCCGCCGAGCGGTGAGCGCGGCCCGGAACGCGTGGTAGTTGTTCGTCACGACGACGCACCGGTAGTCCGGATCGGACTTCTCCATGATCGCCTTGCTGAACCGCAGGTTCTCCTCCGTCGTCGTCGACCGGTCCTCGCGTTCGATGAGGTCGGCGGGGAAGCCGCGCTCCGTCAGGAAGTCGGCCATCGCGTGGGACTCCGGCACGTCCTCGTCCGGCCCCTGCCCTCCGGACGTGATGAGCACGGGCGCGCCGCCCCGCTTGCTGAGCAGCGCGTGGACCTCCTGCGCCCGCACGAGCCGGCTCGCCAGCAGCGGCGGCACCGTGGACCCGCCGATGAGGCCGGAGCCCAGCACGACCACGAAGCCGGCCTTGCGGCGGATGCGCAGCCGGCCGTAGAGGAACGCGTACACGACGAAACTCAGGAACAGGAACGAGATGTAGCAGGCGATGCCGAGTGCCGCCACGCCCACTCCGATCATCACCGGCGTCCGCAGGACGGCGGCCGTGACCACCAGGGCCACGACGGCGACGATGCACAGAGCGCCCATCAGGGAGAGCAGGTTGGTGGGGCTCCTGCCCTCCCTGCGCACCATCCGCAGGCCGTTGAGGAAGAGCAGGCACACGAGCACGAGGATGCCCAGGCCGCCCAGGGCGAGCAGCGAGGCGGCGACGACCCGCCCCGACGTGGAGCCGGACGAGACCAGTTCGTACATCCAGGCCGCGAGCCCGCAGAGCGCGGCGAGCCCCAGCAGCACGGCGTTGCCGAACCGGCGGCGCTCCCACGCCATGCGCCAGCAGAAGACGAGGAAGAGCAGCGCCGCGGGGGCGTAGAGCAACGTTCGCACGGTCATGGTCGCGCTCAGCGGATCACGTCGAAGACGTTCTTCTGCAGGCCGTTGGCGTACGCCTCGTGCTCGACGAGCTTCAACTTCTGGGTGTCCTTGTCCGTGTCGCTGAACAGGCGCTTGCCCGCGCCGAGCAGGAGCGGGAAGACGAGCAGGTGGTACCGGTCGATCAGGCCGGCGTCCGAGAGGCTCCGGTTGAGGGCGGCGCTGCCGTGGACGATGATCGGGCCGCCCTCCGTCTCCTTCAGCGCGGCGACCTCGTCGAGCGAGCGCAGGATCGTGGTCTCGCCCCAGTTCGCCACCAGGTCGTCCTCGCCGAGCGTGGTGGAGACGACGTACTTGGGCATCGACTTGTAGTCGGCGAAGTCCGCCATGTCCGGCCAGACCGGGCTGAACGCCTCGTAGCTGACGCGGCCCAGCAGGATCGCGGAGGCCTCCTGCTGCTCCCGGCCCTTGATCTCGAACGCCTCGGGGACGAACTCGATGTCCTTGAACGTCCACCCGGAGTTCCGGTAACCGGGCTCGCCGCCGGGGGCCTCCACGACGCCGTCGAGCGAGACGAAGGCGGTGCTGATCAGCGTGCGCATCTGAGTTCTCCTGAAGGTCTGGGTCGTCGATTATCACTGAAGACCGCGGGACGCGGAGAAACTCATCGATCTTCGCCCGCCTCTTCGGGCGCGCGCCGGATCAGCGGCGTCCGCGCAGCCGGGAGAGGAGCGAACGGGCCTGGGCGCGCTTGCGCGGGTCGGCGGCGGCCCGGCGCACGGAACTGACGGTGCGTCGGCCCTGCGGGGTGCGGCTGTACGCCCTGATGCGTGCGAGCAGTCCGGCCATGAGGTCCTCCTGGGCTCTCACCGCCGCGGCGGTGGGTGTGGTCGGGTTGTCGTGGGGTTCCTGTTACCCCGTACCGGGATCCCTGTTCCCCGTACCCCGAGCGGATCCTCGAAACCGTGTCTGAGCGAGTGCATTGCGGGCAGCCGGAAGACATGGCTGTTCTCAGGAAATGCGCACGCCCGATGCTCGCCTCCGTCTTCGTCACGGGCGGGCTGCACACTCTCAGGGACCCCCAGCGCGTGGCCCCCGCCGCCGAGCCCGTCACGGCTCCGCTGAGCTCCCGCATCCCCTGGCTCACGGAGGACCCGGAGCGGCTGGTCCGCATCAACGGCGCCGTGCAGCTGGGCGCCGGCCTGATGCTGGCCACCGGGCGCCTGCCGCGCGTCGCCGCCCTCGCGCTGGCGGGCACCCTCGTGCCGACCACCCTGGCCGGGCACGCCTGGTGGAAGGAGAAGGACCCCGAGCAACGGGCCGCCCAGCGCACGCAGTTCACCAAGAACGTCTCGCTGCTCGGCGGGCTGCTGCTCGCGGCGGCCGACACCCACGGCAAGCCGTCGGTCGCGTACCGCACCCGCACCGCGGCGGTCAGCGGCCGGCGGGCGGCCCGCCGCACCCGGCGGGACGCCGCGCACACCCTGAGCGGTGTGGCGGGGAACGCGGCGGGGGCCGTCCGCTCGGCCTCCGCGAGCGCCCAGCAGGCCGTGACACGTCATTTGTGAGCACCCGGCGGCTGGTTCGCCGCTCAACTCCGGGGCACCCGGGGGCTTATGACGATACGTGACGAACAGAGCGGCGAGCCCGGCATGGGGGAGATGGAGCGCGGTACCGCGCAGCGGCTGGAGGCGCGGCACAGGATGTGGACGCTGGCGTGGAGCGCCCTGTGCGTGCTGTTCGCCGTGTGGTCGCTGGCCTGGGGTGTCGGCGCGGCGACGGGCGCGTCCAATGCGTGGGCGTACAGCTTCGCCGGACTGGTGCTGCTGGCGTGCGCGCTGTGGGCGCGCCGTTCGGCCGTCCGCAACAGCCCGCCGCGGCATCTGTGACGGACGGCGGCCGCCGCCCAGGTGTGTAACGGGCATACACGGATACGCTCCACATATGAGACATCATGATCTTCTCGTCCTCGGGGCGGGCACCGGCAACGCGCTGATCGACGACCGCTTCTCGCACCTGGACGTGGCCCTCGTCGCGGAGGGCCCCTTCGGCGGCACCTGCCTCAATGCGGGCTGCATCCCCAGCAAGATGCTCGCCGTGACGGCGGAGGTGGCCGACACCGTCCGCGAGGCCGATCGGCACAACGTGCGGGCGAAACCGGACGGTGTCTCCTGGGCGGGTGTCCAGGAGCGCGTCTTCGGCCGGCTCGACGCCGCGGCGCGCGAGGGGGAGGAGGGCCGCCGCGCGTCGGACTTCGTGACCGTGTACCGCGGGCACGCCCGGTTCACCGGCGAGCGCGAGCTCCTGGTGGAGACGGCGGACGGGACCGAACGGGTCGGCGCGGACCGGATCGTCGTCGTCGCGGGCGGCCGCCCCGCGGTCCCGCCGGTGGTCGCGGAGTCCGGTCTGCCCTACGAGACATCCGACACCGTGATGCGGCTCGACGAGGTTCCCGAGCGCATGGTGGTGCTCGGCGGCGGCTACATCGCCGCCGAACTGGCGCACGTCTTCCACGCCGCGGGCACCGCGGTCACCGTCGTGGAGAAGCAGGACAGGCTGCTCTCCGAGCAGGACGAGTCGATCGCGTCGGCCTTCACCGACATCGTGCGCGACAGCTACGACCTGCGTCTCGGCCGGGAACTGGCGCGGGTGGAGGGGAGCCCCGGGCAACTGCGGCTGACGCTCGACGACGGCTCGGTCCTCGAAGCGGACACGTTGCTCGTCGCGGCGGGCCGCAAGCCGAACAGCGACCTGCTCGACCTGGACCGGGCCGGCATCGCCTCCGACGACAAGGGCCTGATCGAGGTCGACGCGCAGCTGCGCACCAGCGCCGCCGGGGTCTGGGCGCTCGGCGACATCGCCGCCGGGCCGCCCCTGAAGCACGTGGCCAACCGCGAGGGCGAGGTGGTGGCCCACAATCTGCTGCACCCCGACGAGCCGCGCACGATGTCGTACGACGTCGTGCCCGCCGCCGTGTTCGCGCGCCCCGAGGTCGCCCAGGTGGGGCTCACCGAGCGGGAGGCCCGGGAGCAGGGCCGGGACTACGTGGTCGGTTCCTGCCGGTACGAGGACGTGGCGTACGGCTGGTCGCTGGAGGACCGGCAGGGCTTCTGCAAGGTTCTTGCCGACCCCGGTTCGGGCCGCCTGCTCGGCGCGCACGTGCTCGGCCCGCAGGCCGCCACGCTCATCCAGCCGCTCGTCCTCGCCATGACCTTCGGTCTTCCGGCCCGGGACGTCGCCGCCCGTCCGCTGTGGATCCACCCGGCCCTCACCGAGGTCGTCGAGAACGCGCTTCTCGACCTGGCACCGGACAACCAGCGGCGGTCACCCGCCATGTGACGTCGAGTCAAGTCGAAGCGCGACCACGGGAGGCCCACTGGCGGGCCTCCCGTTTCACGCCACGACCAAGATTAAGTTAGGTTAGCCTTGCCTCAGTATCGCAGGGGTCGACGGGCCTGCCGTGCTGTCGGCGCCCGTTTCCGAAGGAGAGCCATTCGATGAGTCAGACCCTGTCGCCCGAGCGCGTCCGCGCCGACATCGCGGAGCTGCTCGACTGCGAACCCGCCGAGATCGCTCCCGGGGAGGACCTCTTCGACCTCGGTCTCGACTCGGTGCGGATCATGACGCTGGTCCAGCGCTGGCGTGCGGCGGGGGCGACGGAGCTGGAGTTCCCCGACCTCGCCGAACAGCCCGAACTCGGCCACTGGACGGAGCTCCTGACGGGGCGTGCGGCATGAGCCGGGTCGACCACCGGCACCGGCACCTGGACCGGATCGCCGAGGTCCGCGCGGGCCTGCACGCCGAGAAGGTGGGCTATCCGATCGGCATCCGGGAGGTCGAGGTCGTCCGCACCGCGACGGTCGGCTCCGGTCTGCTGAGGCTGACCCTGGGCGGGCCCGGGACCGAGGGATTCGAGGCGCACGCACCGGACGAGCACGTGAAGCTCGTCTTCCCGGAGCCGGACGGCTCGCTGCGGCTGCCCGAGCGGAACGGGGCGATGCTGCGCTGGCCGCGGCCCGCCCCCACCTCGCGGGAGTACACCGTGCGCCGCTACGACCCCGTCACGGGCGAGCTCGACATCGACATCGTCCCGCATGCGGGCGGGCTCGCGTCGGACTGGGCGCACCGGGTCGAGCCGGGTGCCGTCGTGCATGTCGCGGGCCCGCCCGGCGGCCTGATCGTCCCGCATACGTATGACCGCTATCTGCTCGCGGGCGACATCACGGCGCTGCCCGCGATCGCGCGCTGGCTGGAGGAGCTGCCCCGGACCGCGCGGGGCTGGGCGTTCGTCGAAGTCGCCGACGCGGGCGAGGAGATCGAACTGTCCGCGCCCGAGGGCGTCGAGGTGCACTGGCTGCATCGGGGCGGCGCCCCGGCGGGCACGGGTGGCGCGCTGGAGCGGGCCGTGACCGCCGTGACCGTGCCCGAGGGGGAGCGGGTGTACGTGTGGGTCGCCGGTGAGGCCGGGCAGATCAAGCCCCTGCGCCGCTGGGTCCGCGACGTGCTCGGACTGGACAAGGCCGACCACGACATCACCGGCTACTGGAAGCGCGGCGTCGCCGACTTCGACGAGGACGACCACTGATCCACCGCCTCACGCAAGGCGGGCGGCACATCGCCGCCCGTCGGCTTGCCTTACCTGTCTGTTCATCAACTAAGGTTAGCCTTACCTAAGCAACAAGGAGCGAAACATGTCCATACGCAGATCGTCGGCCCTGGTCGGCGCCGTGGCGCTGGCCCTGGTGGTCACCGGATGCGGCTCGTCGGACGGCGGATCGGACGACTCGGGCAAGGGCGGGACCCGGGTGTTCGCCGCCGACAACGGCAAGATCACCATCCCGGCCGACCCGAAGCGTGTGGTGGCCACCGGCTACGCCGTACCGGCCATGATCGAAGGCGGCGCCCCGCTCGTCGGCATCTCGTCGTGGAAGCGCGGCGAGCCGATGATGAGCAAGCAGGACCTCGCGACGTACAAGAAGACGCCCAAGGTGGCGGGCGAGCTGGCGACCGAGACCAACTACGAGGCCATCGCCGAGGCCGAGCCCGACCTGATCGTCATCGGCGTCCCCGCCCCGGTCCTCGGCGACATCGACGTCAAGCGGCTGGAGGGCATCGCCCCGGTCGTGGCGATCGGCCCGACCGTGCCGTCCGCCTGGCGCAAGCTGACGCACAAGCAGTCCGACGCGGCGGGCGCGCTCAAGAAGTTCGACGCCGCGAAGGAGAAGTACGAGGCCGAGGCCGGCCGGCTGGCCAAGAAGTACAAGGACGTGCTCCCGCAGCTCAAGCTCGGTCACGTCGGCGCGTACGGCGAGACCGCGAAGGGCACCTTCCAGCGGGAGTTCGGCGGTTCGTGGGGCACCAACATCGCCGAGGACGTCGGCGCCAAGTACTACGGCAAGGTCAAGAAGCCGGGACCCGGCTCGAAGGCGGTCAGCGAATACCCGTCCATCGAGGAGCTCCCCGCCGCACTCGGCAAGGCCGACGCCATCACCTACTCCGTCAACGCCGACGGCAGTGTCCCCAAGCCGGTGAAGTACGTCATGGACTCGAAGCTGTGGAAGAACCTGCCCGCCGTCAAGGCCGGCAAGACCTTCCCGATCCGCTACACCGAGGCCGCGACCTACGGGCAGGCCATGAAGACCCTGGACGCGATCGACACGTCGTTCGCGCCGCTCCTGAAGCGGTGACCGTCGCGGGCCGCGCCTCCGAGGCGGCCGTAACCAGACGGGCCGTCCCGCAGACCGGCCTGCTCGTCGGCGGCCTCGTGCTGCTGGCCGCCGTCGCCGTGCTCAGCATCGGCGTCGGAGCCCGCCACGTCGCGCCCGGCGAGGTCGTGAAGGCACTCTTCGACTACCGGGGCACCGACGACCACGTGGTCGTGCGCGACGTCCGGGCACCGCGGGCACTGCTCGCCGTCGCGGTGGGCGCCGCCCTCGCGGTGGCGGGCGCGCTCATCCAGACGCTGGCCCGCAACCCGCTGGCCGAACCCGGCATCCTCGGGGTCACCGCGGGCGCCGGGTTCTCCATCACCGTCGGCTCCGCACTCGGCCTGACGGCCGGGCAGGCCGGGGAACTGGGCTTCGCGGTCCTCGGCTCCGTCGGCGCGGCACTCCTCGTCGCCGCCGTCGGACGGCACTCACCACTGCGTCTTGTGCTCGCCGGGGTGGCCCTGACCGCCGTGCTGAGCGGTGTCGCGCTGGGCCTGCGGCTGATGCTCCCCGACACCTTCGACGCGTACCGGTTCTGGTCGGTCGGCTCCCTCGCGGCACGCGAACAGGCGCCGCTCGCCCTGCCGTTGACCGTCATCGGGGCCGCCCTGCTCGGCGCGCTGCTGCTGAGCCGGGCGCTCAACGCCCTGTCGCTCGGCGAGACCGTCGCCCACACCCTGGGCGCGAACGTCGGCCGGGTGCGGGCCGCCGCACTCGTGCTGATCACCGTGCTCAGCGGCGCGGCGACGGCCGTCGCGGGACCGATCCTGTTCGTCGGCCTGATCGTGCCGCACCTGGTGCGCAGACCCGCCGGAGGCTCGGTGCCCTGGCTCGTCCTCCACTCGATGGTGCTCGGTCCGATCCTGCTCCTGGTCGCCGACATCGGCTCGCGGGTACTGCTGCCCACCGGCGAGGTGCCGGTGGCCGTCGTGACCGCGTTCCTCGGCGGACCCATGCTCATCTGGGCCGTCCGCCGCTACGGGGCGGGGGCACTGTGAGCACACTCGTACTGAAAACCGAACGCCGCACGGTGCTGCTCGTCGCCGCGCTGGGCGCCCTGATGCTCGGCCTGGGCCTGCTCGGGCTGTGCTACGGCGCGTCATGGTCCACCCCCGGCGAGGTGTTCGCCTCGCTGACCGGCACCGACCGCTCCGTGGTGATCTCCGACTGGCGGCTGCCGCGCGTCCTCGCCGGACTGGTCTTCGGCGCCGCGCTCGGCGTGGCCGGGGCGATCTTCCAGAACCTCACGCGCAACCCGCTCGGCAGCCCGGACGTGATCGGCCTCGACGCCGGCGCCTACACCGGCGCCCTGGTCGCCCTCACCGCCCTGTCCGGCACCTCCGCCCAACTGGCCACCGGCTCCGTGCTCGGCGGTCTGCTCGTCGCGGCCGTGATCTACCTGCTCTCGTTCGACCGGGGCTTCTCCGGGCTGCGCCTCGTGGTGATCGGCATCGCGGTCAACGCGATGGTCACCGCGATCAACTCGTGGATCGTGCTCCGCGCCGACCTGGAGGTGGCGATCGCCGCCGTCGGCTGGAGCGCGGGCTCACTCGCAGGCGTCGGCTGGGAGGATCTCGGCATCCCCTTCGCGGTGATCGCCGTGCTCCTCGCCCTCATGGCATCGCGGGCCCATGCCATGCACCAGGCGGCGCTCGGCGACGCCATCGCGGTCACCACCGGCGTCGGACTCAACCGGCTGCGCCTGCTCATGGTGCTCGTCGGCGTCGGCTGCACGGCCACCGTCACCGCGGTGGCGGGCCCCATCGCGTTCATCGCCCTCGCCGCCCCGCAGATCGGGCGCAGGCTCGCGGGCGCCGCCGGAGTGCCGCTGCTCCCGGCCGCGCTGACCGGAGCGGTACTGCTCCAAGGCGCCGACCTGATCGCCCAGATGCTCCTCGCGCCGGTCGCCCTGCCGGTCGGCGTGGTGAGCACCGCGATCGGCGGCTGCTACCTGATCTGGCTGCTGACCAAGGAGGTGGGGCGCGCGTGACCGCACGCCTGACCGCGCGGGACATCACCCTGCGCTACGGAGACCGGGTGGTCTCCACACGGCTGAGCCTGGACGTCCCCGACGGCGCGTTCACCGCCATCGTGGGCCCCAACGCCTGTGGAAAATCCACCCTGTTGCGCGCTCTCGTCCGCCTGCTGCGCCCCGCCGACGGACACGTGCAGTTCGACGGCCGTGACGTCGGCGGCTACCCGGCCAAGGCGCTGGCCAGGCAACTCGGCTTCCTGCCGCAGGACCCGCTGGCCCCCGACGACATCAAGGTCCGCCACCTGGTCGGCCGCGGCCGGTTCGCCCACCAGTCGCTGCTGGCGCTCAGGTCGCCCGACGACGAGGCGGCCGTCACCGGGGCGATGGCCGCCGCCGGCGTCGCGGACCTGGCCGACCGGCCGGTGCAGGAGCTGTCCGGCGGACAGCGCCAGCGCGTGTGGATGGCCATGGTCCTCGCCCAGCGGACGCCCTACCTGCTGCTCGACGAACCGACGTCGTTCCTCGACATCACGCACCAGTACCAACTGCTCGGCCTGCTCGCCAGGCTGCGCGACGAGGGCCGCACGGTGATCGCCGTCCTCCACGACATCAACCAGGCGTGCCGCTTCGCCGACCACCTGGTCGCCATGAAGGACGGCCGGGTGGTCGCCGAGGGCGACCCCGGGGACATCGTGGACGCCGCGCTGATCAAGGACGTCTTCGACCTGCCGAGCGTCATCGTCCCCGACCCGGTGACCGATACGCCGATGGTCGTCCCCACACTGCAAGGAGAGTAAGTTGAGCACCGCAAGCGTCTCCTCGGACGGCCTGCTCCCCCTGACCGGCGCCCAGACGGGCATCTGGAACGCGCAGCGCCTCGAACCGGACTCGCCGTACTACGTGGTCGGCGACGTCGTGGAGATATCCGGCGCCGAGCCGGTCGACGTCGACGCGCTGACCGAGGCGGTCCGCGCGACCACCGAGGAAGCCGAGACCCTGCGGTTGCGGGTGTACGACACCCCCGAGGGGCCGCGCCAGACGATCAGTCAGGAACCCGTCGCACCGCCCGCGTTCGTCGACGTCAGTGGCGAGGCCGACCCCGTGGCCGCCGCCCACGCGCTCGTCGACGCCGAGCGGGCCCGGGTGGGCGAGGCCTGCCGCGGCATGGTGGACCGGCCGCTGTACGCGCGCACCGTCATCAAACTCTCCGACCGCGAGGTCTGGTACACCCAGCTCGGCCACCACCTCATCTTCGACGGCTACACCGCCGCGATGCTCGCCCGCCGCACCGCCGCCCGCTACACCGCCCTGGTGCGCGGCACCGAACCACGCAAGTCGGCCTTCGGCGGGTTCGCCGACCTCGTCGCCGCCGACCGCGCCTACCGGGACAGCGACCGCTTCACCGAGGACCGGGCGTACTGGGTCGACCGCTTCACCCCGCTGCCCGACCTGGGCGACACCGACGCGGCGGCCGGTGCGCCCGACCGCACCCTGACCGCCCGCGCCGCCCTCTCGCCCGAGGAGACCGCCCGGCTCCGCGCGTTCGCCGACACCGAGGGCGTCACCTGGGGCGAGGCACTGATCGCCTGCTACGCCGCCTTCCTGCACCGCGTGCTCGGCCGCACCGACGTGGTGTTCGCGCTGCCCCTGATGTGCCGGACCGGCTCCGTCGAACTGCGCACCCCCGCCATGGCGGTCAACGTGCTGCCGCTGCGGGTGACCGTGCGGCCCGGTGACGGGTTCGGCGAGCTGAGCCGCCGGGTCGCCGCCGCGATGAAGGAGATGCGCGACCACCAGCGCTACCGGGGCGAGGACCTGCCGCGGGACCTCGGCGTACCCGGCGCGGGCGCGCTGCTCCACGGACGCGGCATCAACCTCAAGGCGTTCGACCTGGCGCTCGACTTCGCCGGGGCGAGCGGTGTCATGCGCAACGTGGCGGGCGGCCCGCCGGAGGACATGGGCCTGAGCGTCCTGCCCGCCAGGGACGGCGGACTGCTGCTCGGCTTCGAGGTCGACGCGAGGACCAACGACCAGGCCTCCGTGGACCGTTCACTCGCCGGACTGCGGGCCCTGCTCACCGGACTGATCGACGGGCGGACCGTCGGCCGGACCCCCCTGGCGGGCGACGCCGACCGGATCCTCGCGGACTGGTGCCCGCCCGCACTGCCCGGCACCCCTGTCGACGTACCGACCGCGTTCGACGCGATGGCCGCCGCCGACCCCGCGCATACCGCCCTGGTGTGCGGCGACGACCGGCTGTCCGCGCGGGACCTCGCCGACCGCGTGCACCGGCTCGCCCGCGCGCTGCGGGCCCGCGGCATCGGCACCGACGACGTCGTGGCGCTGGCGCTGCCGCGCTCCGCCGACTCGGTGACCGCCCTCCTCGCCGTCCTCGACGCGGGCGCCGCCTTCCTGCCCCTGGACACCGCGTACCCGCCCGAGCGGCTGCGCGGACTCATCGACGACACCCGCCCCGCACTGGTCCTCACCGCCGCCGACACGGTCGACGGGCTGCCCTGGAAGACCCTCGTCGACGAGGCCGCCGCACTGCCCGGCACCCCCCTGACATCCGGTGAACTGGCCGCGCCCCGGCACCCCGACCACCTCGCCTACGTGATCCACACCTCCGGCTCGACCGGCCGCCCCAAGGGCGTGCTCGGCCGCGTCGGCGGCCTGGCCGCGCTCCTGCACCACCAGCGGTCGACGGTCATCGCCGAGGCCGAGGGCGCCGCGAAGCGCGGACTGCGCGTCGCGCACACCTATTCGTTCGCCTTCGACTCCGCGTTCGACCACCTGATGTGGCTGCTCTGCGGCCACGAACTGCACGTCTACGACGCCGAGACCGCCCGCGACGCCGACGCGCTGCTCGACGCGTACGCCCGCGACGGCATCGACATCGTCGACACCACACCGTCGATGGCCGCGCCGCTGATCGACGGCGGCCTCCTCGACCGGCGGCCGACACTGCTCGTCCTCGGCGGCGAGGCCACCCCGCCCGCGCTCTGGCGGCGGGTCGCCGACTCCGGCATCACCGCACGCAACATGTACGGGCCGACCGAGGCCACCGTGGACGCCACCACCGCCCGGATCGACGCCGGCGAACCCACGATCGGCCATCCGCTCGCCGGCACCCGCGTCTACGTGCTCGACAGCGCGCTCCAGCCCGTGCCGCACGGCAGGACGGGCGAGCTCTACCTGGCCGGCCCGCACCTGGCCCGCGGCTACCTCGGCAGGCCGGGGGCGACCGCCGACCGGTTCGTCGCCGACCCCTTCGGCCCGCGCGGCGCACGCATGTACCGCACCGGCGACCTGGCCCGGTGGGTGCCGGGCCGGGGCCTTGACTACCTCGGCCGCGGCGACGGCCAGGTCAAGATCCGCGGCCACCGGGTGGAGACCGGCGAGGTCGAGGCCGCGCTCGGCGCCGTGCCGGGCGTCACCGCGGCGGCCGCCACCGTCCGCTCGTCCCGGCTGATCGGCTACGTCGTGTCCACCACGGTCACCGGTGACGAGGTGCGGGCCCGGCTGGCCGCCACCCTGCCCGAGCACATGGTGCCCGCCGCGGTGGTCGTCCTCGACGAACTGCCCGTCACGACCAACGGAAAGCTCGACCGCGCCGCCCTGCCCGCACCCGTCTCCGCCGGCGGCGGCCGCGCACCGCGCACCGAGCGGGAACGCCTGCTCTGCGCGGTACTCGCCGAGGTGTTCGAGGTCGACCGGGTCGGCGTGGACGACGACTTCTTCTCCCTCGGCGGTGACAGCATCACCGCGATCACCATCAGCAGCCGACTGCGGGCCAGAGGCCTCGAACTGCGGCCCCGGGACCTCCTCGCGCGCCGCACCTTCGCCGCCCTCGCCGCATCCGCGGGCCTTGCGGAGGACGTGGCCGCGCCGGTGGACGACCCGACAGGGCCCGTGCCCGCGCCGCCCATCGTGCGCGAACTCCTCGACCCGCACCCGGACGTCGACGTCGTCGCCTCCTACGCACAGTGGACCGCCCTGCACGTCGACGGACTCACCCACGCCGACCTGACCGCGGGCGTACAGGCGGTGCTCGACCACCACGACGCGCTGCGGCTGCGAGTGGGCGACGGCCTCGACGTGCTGCCGCGCGGCGCCGTACGGGCCGTCGTCGACGAGGTCCACGGCGAGGACGTGACCGCCCTGGCCGAGCGCCTCGCCGGACAACTCGACCCGCGCTCGGGCGACCTGGTGCGGGCGGCCCTGCTCCGTACCGACGACACCTCCCCGGGTGGCGACACCTCCGACCGGCTTGTCGTCGTCGTACACCACCTCGCCATGGACGGCGTGTCCTGGCGCATCCTGCTGCCCGACCTCCACACCGCCTGCACGGGCGGCACCCTCGAACCGGCCGGGGCGTCGTGGCGCCGGCACGCCGCGCTCCTCGCCGAGCAGGGCGCGTCCGGCGCACGACGCGGCGAACTCGACCACTGGCGGGCCGCGCTCGCCGCCGCCTCCCGGCTCGGCGCCCGGCCCCTCGACCCCGCCCGGGACACCGTGGCGACCGCCCACCGTTCCGTCACCGTGGCCTCGCCCGAGGTCACCGAGGCGGTCCTGACGACGCTGCCCGCCGCGTACCGCGCAGGGGTCGACGAGGTGCTGCTCGCCGCGCTCGTGCTCGCCCTGCGCGAGTGGGGCCTGTCGGGCGACGCGGTCACCGTGTCGATGGAGGGCCACGGCCGTGAACACCTCGACCTGGCCCGTACGGTCGGCTGGTTCACCAGCGAGTACCCGGTCCGCGTCCCCCTCGCCGACGGTGTGGGAGAGGTGCTGCGTGCGGCGAAGGAGGCCAGGCGCGGCGTCCCCGACAACGGGATCGGCTACGGCGTCCTGCGCCACCTCGACCCCGAGACCGGCCCCGAGCTCGCGGCCACACCACCGCCGGACGTCCTCCTCAACTACCTGGGCCGGTTCGCCTCGCTGCCCGGCACCGGCTGGCGGCTGCCCGCACACGACGCCTTCTCGGTGACCGAGCCCGGCGCCAAGGCCCTTGAGCAGGTCCTCGCCCTCAACTGCTTCGTCCACGAGGAGGGCGCGCCGCGGCTCGCCGTCGAGTGGACGGCCGCGACCGAGGTGCTCGGCGCCGACGCCGTGCTGGCGCTGCGGAACGCCTGGGCCGCCGCGCTCGACGCGCTCGCCGAGCACGCGCGCCACACCGAGGGCGGCCTCACCCCCTCGGACCTGCCGCTCGTCGACCTCGACCAGCAGGCCATCGACGCCCTCGAACGCACCGGCCGCATCACCGACGTACTGCCCGCCACCCCGCTGCAGGTCGGACTCTCCTTCCACACTCTGGTACGCGACGACCAGGACGCCGACGTCTACGTCGTGCAGGCCGTGACGACCCTGGTCGGCGAGGTGCGGCCCGACCGGATGGCCGAGGCCGCCCGCGAACTGCTGCGCCGCCACCCGGCGTTGCGCGTGTATCTCGGTACCGCCGGGGACGACGTGGTGCAGGTGATCCCCGCCGACGTGACCCTGGACTGGCGGGAGGACGACCGGTTCCCCGAGGCCGCCAGGGAAGACCTGGAGCGCCCGTTCGACCCGGCCAGGCCGCCGCTGATCCGCTTCCTGCTGTCCCGCGTCGGCCCCGCCGAGCACAAGCTCGTCATCACCAACCACCACGCGCTGCTCGACGGCTGGTCGATGCCGCTCGTCGGCCGCACCCTGCTCGCCCTCTACGCCGAGCTGGGCGGCGGCCCCGCCGTCCCCGCCGCCCCGCCGCTCCCGGAGTACTTCCGGTGGCTCGCGGACCGTGACCACGAGGCGTCGCTCGCCGCGTGGCGCGACGCGCTCGCCGGCGTCGACGACGCCACCCGGCTCGCACCCGCGACCACCGGGACCGGCGTCGAACGGCCCGGCCGCGAAACCGTTGCGCTTGGCCGCGAGTTCAGCGACCGGCTGCGCGCCTTCGCCCGCGAACAGGGCGTCACCCTCACCACGGTCCTCCAGACCGCGTGGGGCCTGCTCCTCGGCAAACTCACCGGCCGCCGCGACGCCGTCTTCGGCTGCCCCGTCTCCGGGCGGCCCGCCGAGGTCGACGGCGTGGAGTCGATGATCGGCCAGCTCGGCACCACGATCCCGGTCCGCGTCCGGCACACCCAGGACCAGACCGTGGGCGACCTCATGGCCCGCGTGCACGCAGAGAGCGTCGCCCTCGCCGAGCACCACCACGTCGGCCTGCCGGAGATCCAGCGGGCGGTCGGTGCCGGTGAACTCTTCGACACGATGCTGGTGATGGAGAACTTCCCGCTGTCCAGCCGGAAGCGCACCCCGCTCGCGCCCGGGCTCGACCTGGCCGGCGTGGACATCACCGACGCCACGCACTACGCGCTCACCGTCATCGTGATCCCCGACGACGAGATCACCGTCGGCCTCGGCTACCAGCCGCGCGCCTTCGACGCGAACACCGTGCGCGACTACGGCCGCTGGCTGCACAACATCCTCCGCGAGATCGTCGACGACCCGGCACGCCCCGTGCTCCGGCTGCCCGCCCTCGACCCCGACGAGCGCGAGCGCATCCTGCGCACCGGTACCGAGATCGTCCCCGTGAGGGAACGCGGCCCCTGGCTCGACGAGTTCGCCGCCTGGGTCCGGCGCAAGCCGGAAGCCGAGGCTCTGGTCTGCCGCGAACGCAGCCTCAGCTACGCGGAGTTGGACCGGCAGGCCAACCGGCTCGCGCACGCGCTGATCGCGCGCGGCGTCCGGCCCCAGGACCCGGTCGCGGTGCTGCTCGGCCGCGACATCGAGATGACCGTCGCACTCTTCGGCGTGGTCAAGGCGGGCGCGGTGTACGTGCCGATGGACGCGAGCTACCCGCGCGAGCGGCTCGCGTTCATGTTCGACGACATCGCCCCGGCCGCCGTCGTGTCCACCGGCGCCGACCTCCCCGTCGACCGCGACATCCCGGTCCTGCGCCTCGACGACCCCGCGACCCTCGCCTCCGCACCGGACACCGACCCGGCCGACGCCCGCGCCGGGCTCACCGAGGACGCGCTCGCGTACGTCATCTACACCTCCGGCACCACCGGGCGGCCCAAGGGCGTCGGCGTGACCCACCGGGGCGTGCCCGACCTGATCGCGCTCCAGGAGGAGGTCGTCGGCGTCACCGAGCACGACCGGTACCTGCACTTCGCCTCGACCAGCTTCGACGTCGCGTTCTGGCAGACCATGGTGCCGCTCCTGTCCGGCGGCGCCTCCGTGATCGCCCCCGAGGAGGTGCGCGTCCCCGGCGACGAACTCCTCGACTACATCGTCGAACACCGGGTGACGGGCGTGAACCTGCTCCCGTCGTTCCTGGCCGCGATGCCCGACGACCGCACCGTCGACCCCGACGTGTTCTTCGTCGTCGGCGCCGAGCGCCTCGACCCCGAACTGGCGCGGCGCTGGGGGCGAGGCCGCCGGGCGCTCTTCAACGCCTACGGCCCCACCGAGGTCACCATCAACTCCGTGACCTGGCACTACGACCCGGACGACGCCGGACCACTGCCCATCGGCCGCCCCGACCCCAACGTCCGCGCCTACGTCCTCGACAGCGGGCTCCAGCCGGCCGGCGTCGGCGTGACCGGCGAGCTGTACCTCGCCGGGCCGAGCCTGGCCCGCGGCTACCTCGGCCGCCCCGGACTGACGTCCGAGCGGTTCGTCGCCGACCCGTTCGGACCGCCCGGCGAGCGGATGTACCGCACCGGCGACCTGGTGCGGTGGCGTCCCGACGGGCAGCTCGTCTTCCTCGGCCGCGTCGACCACCAGGTCAAGGTGCGCGGCTTCCGCGTCGAGCTGGGCGAGATCGAGTCCACGCTGACCAGCCACCCCGACGTCCGCGCCTGCGCCGTGATCGTCCGCGAAGGACGCCTCGTCGGCTACGTCATCCCGACCGACGGCGCCGACCTGGACACCGCCCGCGTACGCGAGTTCCTGACGGGGGAGCTGCCCGACCACATGGTGCCGACGGCGCTCGTCCCCATCGACCGGCTGCCGCTCGGCCCCAGCGGCAAGCTCGACCCCACCGCGCTGCCCGCCCCCGAGACCGCCGCCGCGGCCCGGCGCGCACCCGCCACCGAGGCCGAAGCCGTGCTGCTCGGCGTCTTCCGGGACGTCCTCGGCACCGACGCCATCGGCCCCGACGACGACTTCTTCGCCATCGGCGGCGACAGCATCGTGTCGCTGCAAGTGGTCTCCCGCGCCCGCCGCCAGGGGCTCGGCCTGACCGCACGGGACGTCTTCGAGGGCGCCACGGTCGCCGGCATCGCGGCACGGGCCCGCGCCCTCGACGGCGGCACGGCGCCCGCGACCGGTGACGCGCCGCTCACCCCGGTCATGCGGGACCTGCTGCGCCGCGCGGGCACCGCGGCCGACGGGTTCTGCCAGTGGGTGGAGATCTGCGTCCCGCCCGGCGGCGACGAGACCACCTGGCAGGCCGTCCTCGACGCGCTCCTGACCCGGCACGACGCGCTGCGGGCCCGCCTGACCGACGACGCCCTGCACATTCCGCCGGTCGGCGCGGTGACGGGGGCCGACATCCTCACCGTCGTCCGCGCCACCGACGACGACCTGCGCACCCTGATCGACGCCTGCGTCGGCGGTGTCCGGGACGCGATGGACCCGCGTACCGGCCCGCTGCTGCGCGCCCTGTGGGTGGACGCCGGACCCGAGCGGCCCGGCAGGCTCGTCCTCGTGGCCCACCATCTGGTCGCCGACGGCGTCTCCTGGCGCATCCTCGTCGACGACATCGAACACGCCTACGCGGGCGGCCAGTTGACGCGCCACGGCCAGTCCTTCCTCGGCTGGGCGCAGTCGCTGCGCGCCGCCGACCGGCGGTCCGAACTGCCCCACTGGCGGCGGATGACCGGCACCCCGGCGCTCACCCGTCCGCTCGACCCCGCCCGTGACACCGTGGCCACCGCGCGGCACCACGAGATCCGGCTCGACACCGCGTCGACCCGCGCCCTGATCACGACCCTGCCCGCCGCCTACCGCAGCACCCCTGACGCCGTGCTCCTCACCGCGCTCGCGAAGGCGGTACGGGCCTGGCGCGGCACGCGGGAAGTTTTGGTCGCCCTGGAGAGCCACGGCCGCCCGCAGCACGTCGACCTGTCCCAGACCGTCGGCTGGTTCACCGCCGTCCACCCCGTGCGCCTCGACGCCGACGACGACGTGAAGGCGGTCAGGGAACGGCTGCGCGCCCAGGGCGACGGCCTCGGACACGGCATCCTCACCTCGGCGGGCCTCCTCGACCCCGTGGCACCGGAGGTCGCCTGGAACTACCTCGGCCAGTTCCCCGGCGCCCCGGCCGACGAGACGCCGTGGCAGGCGCCGCCGGACGCCGACCCGCTCGGCTCGGGCGGCACCGACGCGCTGCCCCTGCCGCACAGCCTCATGGTCAACGCCCTGGTGCGCGACGACGCGCTCGGCGTCCGGATCACCTGGCCGGCCGCGCTGTTCACCGCCGCCGAAGTGGCGGACCTCGCCGAGTGCCTGCGGAGCGCGCTCCAGGAGCTCGCCGCCGCACCGGAGATCAGGGCACTCGACCACGGCCGGCCGATCGCCGCGATCCAGCCCCTCACCCCGCTCCAGGAAGTGATGCTGCGGCACTCGCGCACCGAACGCCCCGACCCGTACACCGTGCAGTCGGCGTTCTCCCTCGCGGGACCGCTCGACACCGACGCCCTGCGCGCCGCCGGCGGCGATCTGCTGGCCCGGCATCCGAACCTGGGCGCCGTGTTCCCCGCCGACCTGGCGGTGCTCCCCGAGTCGCCCGTGCCGGACTTCCGCGTGGTCGACGGGCCCGCCGACGACGTCCTCGCGGCCGACCTGGCCGAACCGTTCGACCTCGCACGCGGCCCGCTGCTCCGCCTGACCGTGATCCGGGACGGCGCGGACCTCGCCCACCTGGTCATGACCAGCCACCACGTGCTCTCCGACGGCTGGTCGGCCCCGCGCATCCTCACCGAACTGTTCGACCTCTACACCGCACGCGTCCGCGGTGTCGCCGCGGACCTGCCCGCCCCCGTGCCCTTCGGCGACTACCTGCAATGGCGCGCCGACCACGAGCCCGACCTCGACACCTGGGCCACCGAACTGGCCGGACTGCCCGAGGGCGACTACGTGAGGGGCGGCGAGCCGGGACCGGCCTGGCAGGAGCCCACGCTCATCACCTTCGACGCGGCACTCGTGACCGAGCTGACCCACCTCGCCGCGCGGCGCGGCCTGACCCGCAACACCCTGGTGCAGGGCGCCTGGTCGGTGCTGCTCGCCCGGCGCTCCGGCCGCACGGACGTCTGCTTCGGTGCCATGGTCGCCTGCCGGCCTCCGGAGCTGGCGGGCGTCGAGGAGATCGTCGGTCTCCTCGCCAACACCGTGCCGGTACGCGCACGGCTCACCGGCACACTCGCCGACACGCTCGCCGACCTGCAGGCCCGCCAGCGCGCCTTGGTCGAGCACCACCACGTCGCCCTCTCCGACCTGGAACGGCTGACCGGGCGGCGCAGGCTCTTCGACAGCCTGGTGGTGTTCGAGAACTATCCGGTCGACCCGGACCGCCTCCGCGAACCCGCCCCCGGCCTCACGCTCGTCGGCACCCGCTTCCGCGAGTCCACGCACCACCCGGTGACCCTCACGGTCATGCCGGACGGCGACGGCTGGACCGGCGTGCTCGCCCACCGGGCGGGCGTGGCCGTCGACGGGCTCGCCGACGAACTCCTCGACGTGCTCCGCACCCTGGACAAGCACCTCGACCACGACGTCCACGACCTCCTGGAGCGCCGATGACCAAGGACGTCGCACCACCCGCCGAGCGGGAGCGGGTGGACGGGCAGCTGCTGCGCATCGCGTTCATCCTGGTGCTCGGCACCTTCATGGCCACGCTGGACGCCACCATCGTCAGCGTCGGCATCGACCGGCTGACCGACGAGTTCGACGCCTCCGTCGCCGACATCCAGTGGGTCAGCACCGCCTACCTGCTCGCCGTCGTCGCCGCCGTGCCCGCATCGGGCTGGCTCGCCGACCGGTTCGGCGGCCGGCGGACGTGGCTCGCCGCCGTGGGCGTCTTCCTGGCCGGCTCGGTGCTGTGCGCGCTGGCCTGGTCCGCGACCAGCCTCATCGTGTTCCGGGTGGTCCAGGGGCTCGGCGGCGGACTCCTGCCCGCGACCGGCCAGGCGCTGCTCGCCCGTATCGCGGGACGCGACCGCACCGGTCGTGTCATCAGCGTCGTCGCGGTCGTCCCGCTCCTGTCGCCCGTGTTCGGCCCCCTCGTCGGCGGCTCCCTGCTCGGCGTCGCGTCCTGGCAGTGGCTGTTCCTGGTCAACCTGCCGATCGGCGCGGCCGCCGCCCTCCTCGCACGCCGCTACGTCCCCGACGTACCGCCGTCGACCCGGCGGACGGCGTTCGACCTGCGGGGGGCCGCGCTGCTCTCACCCGGCCTCGCCGTGCTGGTGTACGGGCTGACCGAGGTCGCCCACGGCCGCGACCTGCCGGCCGTGCTTGGTGTGACGGCGGGCGTCGCGATGCTGGTGGGCTTCGCGGTGCACGGGCTGCGCACGCGTGGCACCCCACTGGTCGACCCGCGGCTGTTCACCCGGCCGCCCTTCGGGGCCGCCGCGCTCGCGCTGCTCGTCCTCGGCGCCTCGGTGTTCGGCACGACGTTCCTGCTGCCGCTGTACTTCCAGACCGGCCGAGGCCTCACGGCGTGGGAGGCCGGGCTGCTGCTCGCCCCGCAGGGACTCGGGGCGGCGGCCGGGTCCGTCCTCGTCAACCGCACCATCGACAAGGTCGCGCCGCGGACCCTGGTGGTCACCGGCATCGCGCTGATCCTCGCGGGCACGGTCCCGTTCACCCAGCTCGGCCACGAGCCCCCGGACGCGCTGGTCATCGCCGCGCTCGCGGTCCGCGGCACCGGCATGGCGATGATCGGCGCGCCCGTGATGAACATCGTCTACAGCCGCATCGAGCCCGAACACCTGCCCCGCGCGTCCGGCGCGCTCAACCTCCTGAACACGGTGGGAGGTTCGGTCGGCACGGCCGTCCTCGCGGTGGTCCTGCAGAACCGGCTGGCCGCCCGGGGCCCGCACATCGCCTCGGCGTTCGCCGACACCTTCTGGTGGGTGCTCGGCTTCTGCCTGCTCGCCGCCGCGGGGGCCACGAGGCTGCCCGGCACCCGGACGGTCAGGAGGTGAAGCTGTCCGGGTCCGCCGCGCGCCAGTCGGCGGCCCAGCCCTCCGGCGGCGCCGCGAGCAGTTCGCCGGGGGAGAGCCAGTCGTACAGCTCGGCGTAGGACCGGAACCTGCCGCGGTCCTCGCGGCGCCGCAGGTGGTGCGGTCCCAGCTCCGCCGGGTCGCGGACGCCCATCGCGGCCATGATCTGCAGCGCGCTGTGGACCGTGGCCCGCTGGTACCGCGTGACGCGGGCGGCCTTGTCCACGACGTCGAGGGCGCGGGCCCGGTGCGGGTCCGTGGTGGTGACGCCGGTCGGGCAGTGGTTGGTGTGGCAGCGCTGGGCCTGGATGCACCCGACGGCGAACATCATCGCGCGGGCCGCGTTGGTGTAGTCGGCGCCCATGGCGAGGCGCTTGACGATGTCGGTGCCGGTCGCCACCTTGCCGCTGGCGCCGACCCGTATCCGGTCCCGCAGGCCGGTGCCGACGAGGGCGTTGTGCACCGTGATGAGCCCGTCGGTGAGCGGCATGCCCAGGTGGTCGGCGAACTCCAGCGGCGCCGCGCCCGTGCCGCCCTCGGCGCCGTCCACCACGATGAAGTCGGGGGTGATCCCCTCCGCGTCCATGGCCTTGCACACGGCGAGGAACTGGGTGCGGGAGCCGGGGCACAGCTTGAAGCCGACCGGTTTGCCGTGGGTCAGTTCCCGCATCCGGGCGAGGAACCGGACGAGTTCGCGCGGGGTCGAGAACACGCGGTGGTACGGCGGCGAGATGACGGTCTCGCCTTGCGGCACGCCGCGTACCGAGGCGATCTCGGCGTTGACCTTGCCGCCGGGCAGGACGCCTCCGATCCCCGGCTTCGCGCCCTGCGACAGCTTGAGCGACACGCATCGCACGGCGGGGTGGGCGGCCTTCTCGGCGAACTGCCGCGCGTCGAAGCCCCCGTCGCGGGTGCGGCAGCCGAAGTAGCCGGTCCCGATCTCCCAGATCAGGTCGCCGCCGGGCCGCAGGTGGTGGCCGGACAGGCCGCCCTCGCCGGTGTCGTGCGCGAACCCGCCCCGCGCCGCACCGGTGTTCAGGGCCACGATGGCGTTGGCGGACAGCGAACCGAAGCTCATCGCCGAGACGTTGAGGAGCGCCATGTCGTACGGCTCGGCGCAGTCGGGGCCGCCGATCCGGACCCGGGGCGGCTCGTCGCGGACGTCCACCGGCGCCATGGACGGCACGAGGAACTCGTAGCCGCGATCGTCCATGTCGCGCTCGCTGCCGAAGGGTTCCTCGGCGGCGACGCCCTTGGCCCGTTCGTAGACGATGCTGCGGGTGTCGCGGTCGTAGGGCCTGCCGTCGTAGTTGCGCTCCACGAAGTACTGCTGCAACTCCGGGCGCATCGCCTCCATGAGGAACCGCAGATGCCCGAGCACGGGGTAGTTCCGCAGTACGGAGTGCCGTCGCTGCACGAGGTCGTACACACCGGTCAGCGCGGCGGCCAGCAGCGGAGCGGCGGCGAACCACCACCACGGGGACACCAGGAGGGCGAGCAGCACACCGCCCACCGCGCAGGCCGTCAGGAGGCCCACCGTCACGAAACGCGTCATGATCCTTTGCTTACTCGGGCCGTTCGGTTGCTTGCGTGGGCCGTTCGGTGAACGCGACCTCGATGCCGTGGGCGAGGCGGGCACCCAGGTTGATCCGCATCATCTCCAGGGCGGCCTCGGCGAGGTGCGGGTGGATGTGGGCGACCGCGTCGACCACCACCGTCACGTCGAAGTGCCGGATGTGGGCGTCCAGCGCGGAGTACAGCACGCACTGCTCGGTCACCTGGCCGCACAGCGTCACGTCCTGGACGCCCAGCTCCCACAGGAGATAGGCGAGCGGGGTCTCGTAGAAGATCGAATGGCGGGCCTTCACGACGAACAGCGAGTCGTCGTCGGGCCGGATCGGCTCGACCAGGTCCGCGTGCGGCCCCGCCATGGCGGCGTCGATCAGCTCTCCCTGGTGGGAGCGCCACTGGCCGAAGTTGTCGTTGACGTAGATCACCGGAACGCCGCTCGCGCGGGCCGCCTTCAGCAGCTCCGCGAGCACCGGCACGACCTCGCGCGCCGAGGGCAGCAGCTGCTCCGCGTCCCGGTGGTCGTACGTGTTGATCATGTCGATCACGACCAGGGCGCTCCGGGCACCGTGCCGCTCGGTCATGGCTTCAGGAGTGTCTTGACCATGCCGTCCTCCTTGGCCTGGAAGGTCGCGTAGGCCGCCGGGGCGTCCTGGAGCGGCAGGTGGTGCGTGGCGAAGGTGTCGACGCCCAGCGGGTCGTCGTCGGTGAGGTGCGGGCGGATGTCCTCGACCCAGCGCCATACGTTGGCCTGGCCCATGCGCACCTGGATCTGCTTGTCGAACATGGTCAGCAACGGCATCGGGCTGGCCGCGCCGCCGTAGACACCGCTGATCGACAGGGTGCCGCCGCGCCGGACCGCGTCGATGCCCGCGAGCAGCGCGCCCATGCGGTCGACACCGGCCTTCTCCATCAGGGGCCGGGCCAGCTTGTCGGGCAGCAGTCCGGTCGCCCACTGGGCGGCCTTCGCCACCGGCGCCCCGTGTGCTTCGAGGCCGACCGCGTCGATCACGGCATCGGTGCCGCGCCCCTGAGTGAGCTCGCGGACGGCGTCCCCCAGGTCCTTCTCGTGGTGCCGCAGGTCGATGACGGTGACGCCGTTGCGCCGGGCGCGTTCGAGCCGCGTGTCCACGAGGTCGACGCCGATCACCAGCTCAGCCCCGCGCAGCCGCGCGATGCGTGTGGCCATGTCGCCGATGGGGCCGAGGCCGAGCACCGTGACGCTGCCACCGGGCGGGATGTCGGCGTACTCGACGGCCTGCCAGGCGGTGGGCAGCACGTCGGACAGGTAGACGAACCGGTCGTCCGGCGGGCCCTCCGGCACCTTGATCGGCAAGGTGTTACCGAAGGGGACACGGAGCAGCTCGGCCTGCCCGCCGGGAACCTGCCCGTAGAGCTTGGTGTAGCCGAAGAGGGAGCCTCCGCTGCCCATGGAGGTGACCTGGGTCGTCTCGCACTGCGACTGCAGTCCCTGCCGGCACATCCAGCAGGTGTTGCAGGAGACGTTGAACGGAATCACCACGCGGTCGCCTACGGCCAACTCGGTGACGTCGGGACCCTTCTCCGCCACGACACCCATGGCCTCGTGGCCCAGGATGTCGCCGGCGTCGAGGAACGGCCCGAGGACCTCGTAGAGGTGCAGGTCCGAGCCGCAGATCCCGGTCGACGTCACCTGGACGATCACGTCGTCCGGCTTCTCGATACGCGGGTCGGGCACCTCGTCGACGCGCACGTCGCGTTTGCCTTGCCATGTGAGAGCACGCATGGGGAGACGTACCTTCCTTGCCGGCTTGCGTCTGGCCTGGTGTGGGCTCCTCCCAGGCTGCCCACACAGTGCGCCGGTCCGCCACATGGGCGACGGCGGCCCGTGACGTGTACCCGAGATCGTCGGCGTAAGACCCGCAGCGCCGGATCCCCGCCGGGCGCGTGCTTCGGTGCGCTCCCCCGGTGGTCTTGAGAACCGTGCCGCCACCCGGTGGAGTGTCGTGGATCTGAGCCGAGAGGAATGGGACGGCCATGACCACGAAGCAGCACAGCCCGTCGCCCGAGACCCGCTGGAAGCGGGCTGTCGTCGTCGGCGGGGGGTATGCCGGACTGGTGACCGCGCGGGTCCTGGCCGATCACTTCGCCGAGGTGCTGGTCCTGGAGCGGGACCCGGTGCGGTCGGACACGGGAGTCCACCCCCACATCCCGCAGGGCCATCACGCGCACGCACTGCTGGCCCGCGGCGGCGAAGCCCTGGAGGGGCTCTTCCCCGGGCTCCGGGCGGAGCTCGCCGAATTGGGCGCGCCCGTCTTCGACTACGGCGAACGGATCAACTTCCTGCTGCCGACGGGCTACGCGCCGGCCACCAGGGTCGGCATCCCCGTCCAGACCTTCACACGCGACGAGCTCGAACGGCGCCTGCGGCAGCGGGTGGCGGCCCTGCCGGCCGTGCGCGTCCTCCCCGCGACCCGCTGCGAGACGGTGACCGCGAGCGCCCCCGGCCGCCTCGACCGGGTCCGCTACCGCACCGAGGGCGGCGACGAGGCCACCGACGTCACCGCCGACCTGGTCGTCGACACCTCGGGCCGCACCACCTCCGTCGACCGCTGGCTCACCGAAGCGGGCCTGCCCGTCTCCCCCAAAACGGTCGTCAAAGCGAAGATCACCTACACCTCCGCGCTCTACGAACGCCCGCCACAGGACCCGCAGGACTACGACGTCGCCTACCAGATGGCCTTCGCACCCGACGTCCCACGCGGCGGCGTCGTGCTCGCCGTGGAACACCACCGCTGGATGTGCTCACTGCTCGGCGCCGACGAGCACGTGCCGCCCACCGACGACGAGGGCTACCTCGACTTCGCCCACACCCTCGACAACCCCCGCCTCGCCGAACAGATCAAGCGCGGCACCCGGCAGGGACCGGTGCACCGCTACACCAACCCCGGCAACGAGTGGCGCCTGCACCACAAGAACGCCCGCTGGCCCGAACGCCTGATCGCGGTCGGCGACGCGCTCTGCCTGTTCAACCCCGTCTACGGCCAAGGGCTCACGGTCGCCGCGCTCGAAGCGGAGCTGCTCGGCCGGCTGCTGCGCCGCCAAAGGGCCCGGGCGGCCGGACTCGACGGACTCAGCCGCGCCTACCAGCGCGCGGCGGCCCGCGTCATCCAGGTCCCCTGGACCATGGCCACCAGCTCGGACCTCATGTGGGCCCCCGGCGGACAGCCGCTGCCCGCGCGCTTCGCCCACTGGTACAACCAGCAGGTGTTCGCGCTCGCCGTGCACGAGCCGGACGTGTGGGCGCGCTTCGTGCGGGTCCTGAACATGACGGCCCCGCCCTCGCTCCTGTTCCGGCCCGCCGTGCTCGCCAAGGTGGTGCGCCGCCTGCTCACCCGCCGCACGAGCTGAGACGCCCACGACCGGCCGCCCGCTTCCTCTGTGAACGGCGGCCCCGTCGTGGTGGCGGCCCTGCGATCGACGTGGTGACCGGCTCGGGATGCGGTGCGTCAGCGCACGCCGTGCGGCCGGAACTGGATGCTGATGCGGCCGCCGGTCGCGCGGGCCGACTTGGGGACGGCGTGCTCCCAGGTGCGCTGGCAGGAGCCGCCCATCACGATCAGGTCGCCGTGTCCGAGCGGGTGCCGGACGGTCGCGCCGCCGCGGCGCGGGCGGAGCAGCAGATCCCGGGGCGCTCCCACGGAGAGGATGGCGACCATCGTGTTCTCGCGGGCGCCGCGGCCGATGCGGTCGCCGTGCCAGGCCACGCTGTCGCGCCCGTCGCGGTAGTGGCAGAGGCCGGCTGTCGTGAACGGTTCGCCGAGCTCGGCGGCGTAGTGCGCGGAGAGGGCCTGCCGGGCTTCGTCGAGTACGGGGTGGGGGAGCGGTTCCCCTGCGCCGTAGAAGGCGAGGAGGCGCGGTACGTCCACGACCCGCTCGTACATCTGCCGGCGTTCGGCCTTCCACGGGACGTCCGCGGCCAGCCGTTCGAACAGGGCGTCGGCGCCGCCGAGCCAGCCCGGCAGCAGGTCGAGCCACGCCCCGTCGCCGAGGACCGTCCTGCGGATGCCGTCCAGGGATCCGAGGCGCACGTCGTCGCCCTGGTCGAAGAGCGATCCCTGGAGCTGGTGCGTTGCCATGCGTCCACTGTAACGCGTGAATCGAACACGTGAACTAATGGGTGGGCTGCTCGGCGCTCCGGCACGCCACCCCCGAAAAAAGCGCGGGAGCGCGCACCCGGCGAGGGTGCGCGCTCCCGAGAACCGCGGCCGCGGTCACCGCTTGCCCGTGACCAGCCGGTAGGCGAACAGGACGATCACGGAGCCGACGACGGCGGCGATCCACGTCGACAAGTGGAAGAACCCGTTGATCGAGTGGACGCCGAAGATCACCTTGCCCAGCCAGCCGCCCAGCAGACCGCCCACGATGCCGATCAGCATGGTCACCAGGCAGCCTCCCGGGTCCTTGCCCGGAGTGAGGGCCTTGGCGATGGCCCCGGCGATGAGACCGATCAGGATCCAGGCGATGATGCCCACGAGACGTTCCTTTCCTTTGCACCGGTCGGCGCTGGGTTGCCAGGCCGACATCACACATCGAATGTCCCTTCGAGAGCGGCTCACACAGGACCAAGGTCCTGTTTGACGGAGGACGAAAGGCCGGGCCCGATCCCGGCAGGCGGGCGGCGCGCCCGGCGCATAGGGTGGCCGAGCGGCATACGGAGACAGCCATGACGTCAGCCAAGAAGCCACCCGTCGAGCCGGCCCAGCGCCTGCTCCTGACCGGTGTGGGCAGCTTTGACTGGGACCTGGTGAGCGGCGAGCTCAGCCTCGACGCCGGGTCCCTCGCGGTGCTCGACCTGCGGCCCGACGAATTCAACGGCCTCGTGACCGCACTGCAGGGGCGCATCCCGCCAGAGGAGGCCGTGCGCATCAACTACGCGGTGACCCATGCCGTCACCGCCGGCGAGGACCTGTACGGCGTCTACTTCCGGGCCCGGCACCGGGACGGCTCCATCCACCTCAGCCACGCACGGGGCCGCATCCTGCGCGATGGCGAAGGCCGGGCCGTGCGCGTGCTCGGAGTCCTGCGGACGGCCGGGGACGACGGGTCGGAACTGGCGGCCATCGACCCCAGGGAGGAACGGCGCCAGGGCATCGCCCTCATGGTGCAGGGCACCACGGAGGCGCTCTCGCGGGCCGTCACGGTCGACGACGTGGTCGCCGTGCTGTCCGGCGCCAGCGGCCTCGACCGGTTCGCCGCCGACGGCCTCGTCCTCGGTCTGGTCGAGGGCGAGAACCTGAAGCTGATCGCCCTGGTGGGCCAGACGATGCAGGCACTCGACGAACTCAAGCTGCACAAGTTCGACCAGTCGCTGCCACTGGCCGAGGCCGTCATGACCCGGCAGCCCCGCTTCGTGGGCTCGCTGCCCGATCTCGCCCGGCGCCTCACCCACCTGCGGCCGTACATGGAGCACATGAAACTCGACTCGGCGGCGTTTCTGCCGCTGGTCGCGCAGAACCGCGCCATCGGCGGCCTCGCACTCTTCTACCGCGGCAGGAAGGACTTCACCGACGCCGACCGCAACCTCTGCATCGGCCTGTCCGGGATCGTCGCCCAGTCGCTGCAGCGCGCCATGCTCTTCGACGAGGAACGCGACCTCGCCAAGAGCCTGCAGGCCACCATGTTGCCGCGCGGGATCCCCGCCGTCCCGGACTCCGAGGTCGCCGTCCGCTACCACGCCGCCTGGGGCGGCCGCGAGGTCGGCGGAGACTTCTACGACGTCGTCACCCTGCCCCGCGGCCGGATCGGCCTGGTCGTCGGAGACGTACAGGGACACGACACCCACGCCGCGGCCATCATGGGACAACTGCGCATCGCCCTGCGGGCCTTCGCCGGCGAGGGACACCCGCCCGGCACCGTGCTGTCCCGCGCCTCCCGCTTCCTGGCCGAGCTGGACACCGAGCGGTTCGCCACCTGCACCTACGCCCAGTTCGACCCCGCCACCGGCATCGTGCGCGCCGTACGGGCCGGACATCTGCCGCCCCTCGTGCGACATGTGGACGGCAGGGTGGGCGTGCCGCGTGTCACCGGGGGGCTGCCGCTGGGACTGGCCACCGACTTCGGCATGGAGGACTACCCGGAGGTGCGGCTCGACCTGGTGCCGGGCGAGACCATGGTGCTCTGCACGGACGGACTCGTCGAGGACGCCGGCCTCGACCTCGACACCGGCATCCGGAACCTCGCCGACGAGATGCGCGCCGGCCCCGAGACGGCCGAGGACCTGGCGGACCACCTCTCACACGCCCTGTGGGAGAGATGGGGCACCGGCGACGACGTGGCGCTCCTGGTCCTGCGCCGCCTCCCCGACCCCGGCACACCCCAGGAACCCCGCATCCACCGGTACGTCCACCAGGCCGACCCGGAAGGGCTCACCGACGCACGCGCGGCGCTGCGCGAACACCTCGCCGCGTGGGGGTTCGGCGCCGTCGCCGACGACGTCGAGGTGGCGGCGGGCGAACTCCTCGTCAACGCCCTGGTCCACACCGACGCCGGCGCCATCCTCACGCTGGAGGTCCTCTCCGGCCCGCCGCGCCGCGTCCGCCTCTCGGTGAGCGACCGTTCCAGCGACCGCCCCCGCAGGAGATCCCCGGGCGAGACCGCCACCTCCGGCCGCGGCCTGCTCCTGGTGGAGGCGGTCGCGTCCGGCTGGGGAGTCGAGCCGCGGGGCGAGGGCAAGGCGGTCTGGTGCGACTTCACCGCCCCCGAAGGCTGAGAGCCCTCGGCAGGCCCCGGTCGGCTGCGACCTGATCCGCCGGGCAGGCCCTAGGCTTCGGCGTATGGAGCAGCGCGAGATCATTCAACGAGTCGTCGGCATCCTGACCGAGTCGCTCGAAATGCGCCGGCAGGTACGCGAGAACCCGGACGGGGAGATCGAGAACAGCGGTGCGGTCGGGGCGATGCTTGAGGAAATGCTGCCGCGCATCGAACTCCCCGCCGAGGCCACCCCCATCGAGGTCGCCGCGGTGGTGGGCCGAGAGCTGGGGCCCGTCATCGAACAGATCACGTCCGCCTTCGCCTTCTCCTTCGCACAGCTCGCCGAGGTCCACGACGAGGGACGCACCGACGTGTCCTCCGCGGACGTGCTGAGGTCCATCGCCCTGCACTTCGAGAGCGAGCAGGCGGAGGAGGAGTAGGGAAGCAGAAGGAGCAGGGGGAGCAGGAGGGGTACGCCGGCACCCGGAACCGTCGGCGCGCATCACGGGGGCGGTCCCGGGTACGCGGGGTGGTCTCCGCCCCCGGCGGCCACCTGGCGGCATCGCCGACCCTGTGCGCAGCCTGGTGGCGGACCCTCTGAAGTCACTTCACAGAAGGAAATGCCATGCGCGCCCTTTCGTTGGTCTGCACCCTCAACGCGTCCCCCGAACCCTCCAGCAGCCAGCTGCTCTCCGACCAGGTGCTGCGCGAGCTCGAAAAGCTCGACGTCACCACGGAGACCGTCCGCGTGGCCGACCACAACGTGCTCCCCGGTGTCGCCGTCGACATGGGCGGCGACGACGCCTGGCCCAAGCTGCGGGAGAAGGTCCTGCAGGCCGACATCCTCCTGATCGCCACCCCCATCTGGCTGGGCCACCCCTCCAGCATCTGCCAGCGCGTCCTCGAACGGCTCAACGCCGAGTCGTCGGAGACGGACGAGCAGGGGCGCCCCTTCACTTACGGGAAGGTCGCCGTGGTCGCCGTCGTCGGCAACGAGGACGGGGCGCACAAGGTCAGCGCCGACACGTTCCAGGGGCTCAACGACATCGGCTTCTCCCTGGCCCCCAACGCGGTCACGTACTGGGTCGGCGAAGCGCAGCACGGCACCGACTACCAGGACCTCGAAGCCACCCCCGAGCAGGTCGCCGAGACCACCCGCACACTCGCCGCCAACGCGGTCCACCTCGCCGGGCTGCTCAACGACCACCCCTACCCGGCCGCCTGACGAGCGCACACGGGCGCGTGCCTGTTCGGCAGCCGGATCTGCCCGGCAAGCTCCTGACAGGCCGCGCGGGCCTTCCTGGCGTCGTGACGTGAGCCTTTGGACCTCCCTGGAACCCGCCTCCGCGACCGTCGACCCCGGCGGCAGCACCACGGTGCTGCTGCGGGTGCGCAACACCGGCGACATCGTCGACGTCTACCGCTTCGAACCGGTCGGTACGGATCACACCGACGGAACAGCCCGGCGCCGTCACCGTCCCGGAGGGGAACCTCACCGTCGCACCCTTCACCGAGGTGCGCGCCGAGCTCGTGCCGCCGACGGTGAAGGGGTGGTTCCGGGGGTGGCCGCAGCTGGCGGTGGACAACCTCGGCAACACCGGGGTCACCGCGTCGCTCAGCGGCGGTGGCAGCGGCGACCGGCTGTCGTACGACCTGGAGCCCGGCAACGTCCGGATCGAGCCGGGCCGGGCCGCGTTCGTGAAGGCGACGCTGCGGCCCCGAGACGTGCACCGACCCCGGCGACCGGAAGTACGGCGGCAGCCCGATGGAGCTGAACCTCCCGCTCGAATCGGTCCGCTTCACCGTGTGAGCGGGGCCTCCTCACGACGGGCGTCCTCCCGACGGGCGTCCTCAGATGTAGCCCTCGCGCAGCGCGTACGCCACCACGTGCGCCCGGTTGCGCAGATGCAGCCGGGTGGTGAGGCCGTACATCACGTCGCGGACGGCACCCGTGACGAGCACGGCCCGCGCGCCTTCGCCGCGCACGGTGCGCCGCAGCCGGGCGAGCGCCGCCTCGTCGAGGGTGTCCTCGACGAGCAGGGCGACGGTGGCGGGCCCGGAGTTCTCGCACAGTTCGACCTCCGGGAGCCGGCGCATCTGGCTGAGGACCCCCTCGCGGCTGATCGGGTCGGGTGCGGTGACGGCGACCCGCACCCGGTTCGTCTTCGGTTCGATGACGGCTGTGTCGGTGACGGGCATGGTCGGCGGCTCGGCCGGGGTGCCCCAGTCGCCGTACTTCTGCTCGTGCTCCGGGTTGTACTCGCCCGGGCCACTGGCCGCCGTCGACAGGCGGACGTTCCGCTCCGGGACGCCGTCACCGGCGTAGTTCAGGATCGCGAGGTCCGGATAGGCGTCGTCGCCGTAGTCGGCGACGCGGGCCGTCGACGGGTCGTCCCCAGTGTGTCCGGGATTCGTGATCTTGTCCGGGCGGCCGTCGCCGTCGAGGTACCGGGCCGCGGAGGACCGTCCGTGAGCACGGATCCACCCTGCGCGGCAAGCCGTCCCGGCCGCCACGATTGCCGGGAAGTTGGGGACGCTGGAACGCGAAAACCTGCAGTGACCAGGGGAAACGCAAGCTGCCTGGAATGCGTGGGTGAGACGCTCCGGTGCGCTCATGCGTGAAGATTGCGAATCGGGGGACTTGGCGGGCAGGGCTGGTTCAGCGGCGTTCCCCCGGGGGGCCGCTCCGGCCCAGGTTTCCCTGGTTCGGCCCAGAGCCGGGGAAGCCGCCCCTCACCGGCGGCGCTGTCCGGTTACGGTTCCGTCATGGCCGACTACCGCATCGAGACCGTACGCAACGGCGAACGCGACTGGACCGTCCGCAACGACCGCGGCGCCGAGGTCCGGGTCGCCGCCGCCGACGACCCGGACGCCCAGCCCTCCTTCACCCCGGTCGAGCTTCTCCTCGCCGCGCTCGGCGGGTGCGGTGGTCTCGTCGTGGACCGCACGGCCCGCACCGTCCCCCACGACGGGCTCCGCATCGTCGTGGAGTCGGTGTCGAGGCCCGAGGACGACGGCCGGGTCGGTGTCGTCCGGGTCGCCTACGAACTCGATCTGCCGGAGGGCGACACCCGCGCCGCCGAGGGGCTGGAGCGCGCCATCCGGCTGACGCACGAGAAGTACTGCACGGTCAGCCGCACCGTCGAACACGGAGCGCGCGTCGAGGCCCTGGGCCCCGACGGGACCGCGCTCTTCACGGGCGGCTGACCAGCGGCTGACGGGCCGGGACCGGTCAGGACAGCGGCTCCACCCACACATCGCGGAACCGGACCTTGTTGCCGTGGTCCTGCAGCCGGATCGCGCCGGCCGCCGCCGACTCCGGGTCGCCCCCGCCGGTCGGGCCGTCGACGGCCACGTCGTCGTGGACCTTCTCGCCGTTCCAGACCACCGTGACCCGCGCGTCCGCCGTCTTCTCGCCGTCCGCGTCGAAGCGGGCGGCACGGAACGTGACGTCGTACGTCTGCCAGGTCTCCGGCGGCTTCGAGGCGTTGAGGTCGGCGGCCTTCTTCTGGTAGATCGCCCCCGCCTCGTTGTCCGCGAGCTTCCGCACACCGTAGGAGTCCAGGATCTGCAGCTCGTACCGGTCCTGGAGGTAGACCCCGCTGTTGCCGCGGTCCTGTCCGGTGACGTCGTCCGGCAGCTTCGGCACCCGGAACTCGACGTGCAGCCTGAAGTCCTCGAAGTGCTGTTTCGTGCGCAGGTCGCCGCAGCAGACCTCCATGGACCTCTCGGCGGTGTGCGGCCATTCGGCGCTGCGGCCGTCGGTGTGCTGCCAGGCCGACGCGACGCTGCCGCCGGAGAAGAGGTCGATCCGCGCGCCGGGGCGCCGGATCTCGACCGCGTCGAGGTTGACGTGCCCGGTGTCGCCGGCCCCCACTCCGTAGGTGATGGTGTTGCGGCCCTTGCGCAGTTCGAGGCGTTCCGTCCTGGTGGACCAGCGGTCCCACCGGCCGGTCGACGGCAGGCTCGTCCGCTCGGCGGGGCCGCCGTTGACGCTGACGCCGACCGTCTTGGTGCCGGGGGAGGGGTGCGGTCCGTTGGCGTACCGCAGACCGACGTCGTACGTGCCCTTCTTCGCCACCTCGACGTCGAACGCCGCCTTGGCGCCCTGCTCTCCGAAGCCGTCGACGAAGCCCGCGCCCGTGAAGCCGGCGTGCTCGGTGTCGGTGCCCGCGCTGCCGGACAGCCGGGCCGATTCGGCGTCGTAGGTGGTGACGGGCTCGTCCGGGCCCGGCTTGGCGTTGAGGGTGTACCAGGCCTCGGTGGACCAGAGCTGCTCACCCGACGACGCGGAGAACGGGCGCGGCGAGCGGACGTGGACGACACGGTCGCTCTTGAGCCCCGGGACGGTGAGCCGCACCTTGCGCCGGTCGTCGGAGAGCTTCGCCGACGTGACGGGCAGCACCTCCTCGTCGATCTTCGGGCCGCCGTAGGCAGGCGTCGGCGCGTAGCGCCACTGCTCGACGGCGTACGCGCCCCTGGTCAGCTTGGCCGCGGTCTCCTCGGACAGGGGCTTGGTGTAGGTCAGGTCGAAGCCGTCGCGGGTCGCGCGCATCGTCTTGACGTCGAAGGCGGTCGTGCCGTTCGGCGTCAGCTTCTGCAGGCCGAAGCGGAGCTTGCCCTCCTGGCCCCAGTTTCCGTCGGCGCCGAGCCCGCCGGTGTAGATCGCGCCGTCGGGGCCCTCGCTGATCCGTGTGATGCCGGACTCCAGGCCCTGCGTGTGCCGGAACACCGCGCCCTGGTACTCGCCCTTCACCTTCTCCAGGTCCGCGCGCTGCAGTCCGCCGTACGTGACGTCACCGAAGACCAGCTGCCCGGCGAACGGCCCCTTCTTCAGCCGCATGGGCGTGCTGGGCGAGTTGGCGATCTCGTTCTGCGGGAGCCACAGCACCGGCTTGGTGACGGGCTTGTCGTCGTAGGGCCCGTCGGGGTTCATGTAGTGGTTGAAGAACCGGCCCTGCTTGATGTGCACCAGCTTGGACGCGGGCAGCCAGCCGCCCTGGTTGTCCGTGACGAACAGGTCCCCTCCCGGGCCGCGCCCGATCCCGTTCGGGGTGCGCAGGCCTCCGGCGAGGTAACTGACCTTGCCGGTCCTCTTGTCGACCTTGATGGTCGTGCCGCGGTTCGGGGCGGGCTGCGGGTCGGTGGTCGCGCCGCCGTAGTCGATGGCGACGGAGAGGTTCAGATAGAAGTCGCCCTTGTCGTAGAGCAGGCCGAAGGCGAACTCGTGGAAGTTCTTGCCGTACGGCCACTCGGCGATCTTCCGCTTGTCGTCGGTGACGTCGTCGCCGTTCGTGTCGTTCAACTCGGTCAGCTGGTGCTTCTCCGACACATACAGCTTGCCGTCCACGTGCTTGATGCCCATCGGCTCCCTGAGCCCGTCGGCGACCTTCTTGTACGTGACCTTCTCGGGCCCGGTGTCGCCGGTGACGTGGTCGAGCAGGTACACCTCGCCCTTCGTCTCGTCGCTCCCGCCCCACGTGGAGATCGCGAGCCGGCCGTCGGGCAGCCAGTCCATCGCGGACACCTGCGGCTCGAAGCCCTTCGGGCGCAGGTCGGTCAGCTCGTACCCGGGGTTGACCCCGGTGAGCGGCAGCCCGTCGCCGGGGGTGTCGTACGTCCCCTCGCACTCCTTGCGGCCGGGTGCCGTGACCCGTACGACATCGGTGTCCGTGCTGAGCACCGAGTTCGGCACGACGGTGAACTCGCCCGCGCCCGGCGGCTTCCACTCCAGGGTGACCCGCTGCTCGCCGCCCGCGTCGAAGTGGTCGATGCGCAGCGCCTGGTGTCCGGCGTTGAGCGTGATCCGGCCGTCCTTGGGCTCGGCGCCGTGCAGCCCGTCGTGGTCGATGACCTGCTGGCCGCCGAGGAAGAGCCGTGAGCCGTCGTCGCTGATCAGCCGGAAGTCGTACGCGCCCGCCTCGGGCACGTTCAGATTGCCGATGATCTGCGACACGAAGTTGTCGCTGAACCCGAAGCCGTCCGTCGAGGTCCAGTCGGCGGTGGGTATCAGCTTGTCGACATTGGGGGTCTGTGCGGGCTTGAGGTCGCACAGCTTCTTCAACGGGGTCCGGACGTCGAACACCCGCAGGGTGACGCCGGGTTCCTGCGGCGGCAGGTCCGCGAAGGGCCGCGGCTCGTCGTCCGCGGCCGCGGCGGGCGTCAGGAGTCCACCGCCGAGAAGGGCGGTGAGCAGCAGACCGGTGGATCTTCGGACTCTGCGGCGGGTGCGGCCGGATATCGGTCCGTGGGGTGGCTTCACTCTTCCTCCTGCGTGGTTCCGGCGGATTTCCGGCATGGGCCGACGCACCACGGCCACCCGCCCTGCTGCGTGCGGGGCGCCGTGTGCCGTTACTCCGTCACGCGGGGTCCAGGCGGGCGACGCTGCCGCCGATGTCGAGCACGTACAGCTCGCCCCTGCCGCCCTGCACGAACGAGACGACCTCGCCGCCGTTGACACCGAGGTCGCTGACGCCGGTCACCTTGCCGTGCTCCATCCGCAGCGCGCGCAGGGTGCCGTCGCAGTAGTCGCTGAACACGTACTGGCCCCTCAGGCCCGGGATCGCCCTGCCCCGGTACACGTATCCGCCGGTCACCGAGCAGCCGAGGCCGCCGCGGCCGTACTCGTGAACCGGCGGGACGTGGTTCGCGGGCTCGGTGGCGCCGCGGAAGGGGTGGTTGCCCTCCATCCGGGACCAGCCGTAGTTCTCGCCGCCGTCGCTGTTCGCGGGGGCCCAGTCGATCTCCTCCCAGTCGCTCTGGCCGACGTCGCCGATCAGCAGGTCGCCCGTGCCCGAGTCGAAGGAGAACCGCCACGGGTTGCGCAGCCCGTACGCCCAGATCTCGTCCCTGGCGTTCGGGTCGTCCACGAACGGGTTGTCCGCCGGGATCGCGTACGGCTTGCCGCCGCGCGGGTCGATCCGCAGCAGCTTGCCCAGCAGGGTGTCGAGGTTCTGTCCGTTGCCGTGCGGGTCGCCGCCCGCGCCGCCGTCGCCCAGGGCGATGTAGAGGTAGCCGTCGGGGCCGAACTTGATGTCGCCGCCGTTGTGGTTGGCGTAGGGCTGCGTCTGGGTGAGGACGGTGCGCCGGGTCTCGGGCCGGATCCTGCCGTGCCGCACGGCGAACTCGTCCACGGTGCTGGTGCCTTCGAGGTCCGTGTACGAGATGTAGAAGTGCGCGAACCTGGGGTCGAACGCGACGCCCAGCAGGCCGCGTTCACCGTCGGTGGTGGTCTCGTCGGAGATGTCGAGGACGGGCTTGCCGAGCCCCTGGGGGCCCAGGACCCGTACGGTGCCCGCGCGTTCGGCTATCCAGACCGTGCCGCCCGGTCCTGCGGCACCGGCGGACGGGTTCTTGGCCGTGGCCACCTGTTTGAGCGCGACCTTGGCGGCTGCTTCCCGGCGCGGCGCGGCGGACTCGTCCGCGGACGCCGTGGTGAAGGCGAGGGAAACGACGAGGCAGAGGCTGCCGATGACTGCCGAGCTTCTGGTGCGAACGTTCACCGTGATCCTCCTGGAGGCGGCGAATGGGGGGGAGGTCACCATGGTGTGCTGGCCGGCCACGGATGAGAATACTGGGACGGGCTCCCTTGGCGTAGACCAAGGCGCCATGCATTTTCATCCGCCCCTCCCTCCCCCCTCACGCCCGTTCGCGCGGCGGAGGATCAGGCGGCGAGAAGGGGCTCGCTTCCCGCGCTGACCCGGCGCAGCCGGAAGCGGGCGACGGCGAGGGCGGCGTCGACGCTTCCGGTACCGGTCGACACGCACAGCGAGTAGGCGACGTCGTCCATCCGCCGTCGCGCCGCCGCGCTCCCCGTCTCGGCGTGCAGGGCGCGCAGCTCCTCGTACTGCTCGACCAGGTTCTTCAGGACGAGATGGGCCATGAGCATGGGTCGTTCTCCCTCATATCCGCTGCTTGCAGGGGTGCGCGGCCTCTTGTGTCCCGAGCCTCGACCGGCATTCCTCGGCATTTCGGATATTTCGCTCACGGCTGTCGCTTTACGGCACTCACTCGCCGTTCTTCTGCACCAGGCAGTCGTATCCCAGCTGCATCACGTCGGCGACCGCCAGCGTGGAGAGGCCGCCCGTCACGGTCCGCGTGGCGCGCGGCCACAGCAGGTGGGCGCCGGTGACGGTGGTCGTCAGCCAGACGCTCAGACAGAAGGGGCAGGTGAGGAGCTCGCCGACGGTCGCCCTGAGGTCTCCGCCGCGCGGGCTCTCCTTCACCTCCGCGGGGCCCGTGCACTCCTCGTACCGCGTGAACGGCGCGCGGAGGGGACTGGTGACCGAGCCCTTGCTGAGCAGTCGGCTGAGCCGGAAGGTGGCCGTCGCCGCGAGCAGGATGTCCCAGGGCTCGGGGCGCTCGGGGAGCCTGGCCCTCCGCAGGTGTACGGCCGTGCCCCAGGCCGCCGTGTACGCGCCGAACGCGACCACGGCCCCGAGGTGACCGCCGAGCCGGTGTTCCTCTCCGCCGGAGTACGCTCCGCGCGCACGCCGGAGGACTCCCTTGATCCGCTGCACGGCAGTGCCTTCCTTACGAGAGTCATGAAACACCGCGGCCTCCACTCAAGCGTGTCGGCGGCCTTCGCGCCTCAGGGACGGGGCCGCCCAGGCGACAGGTAACCCGTGGCCGCCGACGGAAACGGAGACCGGCGGCCTCGTTCGCGTGGTCCGACGTCCGGACGGCTGAACCCCGTGCGGCCGGCGCGGCGCCCCGGCCGCATGTGTGTGATCGTGGACGGGGCGGGGTACTGGGGCTCAACCATCCAGCCCGCACGCGCGCAGGCACGCCTGCTCGCGCACGCGGTCACTCGTCAAGGAGCCGATGGTCATGACGGACGTATCCAGCATGGGTTCACCCGCGGACGACCCCCGGCCGGTGCTCACCGACCGGCAGGGTCATCCCATCTACGACAACCAGAACCAGCGCACGGTCGGCGCGCGAGGCCCGGCCACGCTGGAGAACTACCACTTCCTGGAGAAGATCAGCCACTTCGACCGCGAGCGCATCCCGGAGCGCGTCGTCCACGCCCGGGGCGTCACCGCCTTCGGTTACTTCGAGGCGTACGGGAAGTGGGGCGACGAACCGATCAGCCGGTACACCCGCGCCAAACTCTTCCAGGAGCAGGGCAAGCGCACCGATGTCGCGCTGCGCTTCTCCACCGTCATCGGCGGCCGCGACTCCTCCGAGGCCGCCCGTGACCCGCGCGGCTTCGCCGTGAAGTTCTACACCGAGGACGGCAACTGGGACCTGGTGGGCAACAACCTCGGCGTCTTCTTCATCCGGGACGCCGTGAAGTTCCCGGACGTCATCCACGCGCTGAAGCCCGACCCCGTCTCGCACGAACAGAAGCCCTCCCGCATCTTCGACTTCATGTCGCAGACCCCGGAGAGCATGCACATGCTGGTCAACCTCTTCAGCCCCCGGGGCATCCCCGCGGACTACCGGCACATGCAGGGCTTCGGCGTGAACACCTACAAGTGGGTCAACGCCGAGGGCGACACCGTCCTCGTCAAGTACCACTGGATGCCCAAGCAGGGCGTGCGCAGCATGACCGAGGAGGACGCGGCCAACGTGCAGGCCGGCGAGCTCGGCCACGCCACCAAGGACCTGTACGAGGCGATCCGCAGGGGCGACCACCCCGAGTGGGAGCTGCTCGTGCAGGTCATGGAGGACGGCGAGCACCCGGAGCTGGACTTCGACCCGCTGGACGACACCAAGACCTGGCCGGAGCAGGACTTCCCGCCGAAGGCCGTCGGCCGCATGGTGCTCGACCGCACGGTCGACAACTACTTCGCCGAGAACGAGCAGATCGCCTTCGGCACCGGTGTCCTGGTCGACGGCCTCGACTTCTCCGACGACAAGATGCTCGTCGGGCGGACCTTCTCCTACAGCGACACGCAGCGCTACCGCGTCGGCCCGAACTACCTGCAACTGCCGGTGAACCAGGCCAAGAACGCGGAAGTGCGCACCAACCAGCGCGACGGCGCGATGGCGTACGACAACCGCGCGGCGAACGAGAACCCCGAGGTCAACTACGAACCGTCGATCACGGGCGGGCTCCGCGAGGGCCAGTACCCGACGCACGACGAGCAGGGTCCGGAGATCCGGGGCCGGCTCACCCGCAAGCGGATCCCGCTCACCAACGACTACCAGCAGGCCGGCCAGCGCTACCTGCTGATGGAGGACTGGGAGCGGGACGACCTCGTACACAACTTCGTGGACCTGATCTCCCAGTGCGACCGGAAGGTGCAGGAGCGCATGGTCTGGCACTTCCTGCTGGTCGAGAACGACCTCGGGCTGCGTGTCGGCGAAGGCCTCGGCATCGGCCCCGACGACGTCGCCCACCTGGAACCGCTGCCGAGCCAGACGCTGACGGACGAGGACCGCACGCGCCTGGAGCGGCTGGGCAAGAACCCGCCGCGCGACGTCTCCGGCCTGACCATGACCCACTGCGTACCCGACGAGCGCCACGTGGTGACGCGCTGACGGAACGGCACGCTGAACACTCGCCCCGGCAGGCGGACGTGACCTACTGACGTCCTCCGCCGGGGCCGCGCCATGCCGCGCACGTATCCCCACACGCTCAGCAGCAGGGCGGTCGCGGGAGGCGGCAGGGCCGCGCCGCTCATCGACGGCAGCTCCGCCGGGTGTCCCAGGAACGCGGGGGAGAGCGACCGGGTGTCCGGGTTGTCGATGGCCCACCGGCGGTAGCCCTCGGCCGCGACGACGAGGCCCGGCAGGTCGGGGTCGTCGTACGCCTTGGTGATCAGCGCGGTGACGAGGTCGTCCCGGCTCGGGAAGTAAGGGTAGAGCGCCTGCACGGTCATGCCGAGGGCGCGGGCCAGCGCCCGCAGGACAGCGCGTGCGGGCCGTGCTCGACCACGAAGTGTTCGTCATCAGCCGGACGCATCGTCAGCGCGGCGGCCGTCCTGATCGCGGTGAGCTTCTTCGCCTTCGGCACGGCCGAGATCAGCTTCATGCAGCTGTTCGGCCTCGGCAGCGGGCTCGCCATCCTCATCGACGCCATCGCCGTGCGAGGCGTCCTCGTCCCGGCCGCCATGCGCCTGCTCGGCCGCACGGCCGGGTACGCGCCGGGACCGCTGCGCAGGTTCCACGACCGGTTCGGCCTGAGCGAGCACGGCCCCGCGCCCGCGCCGGAACCGACGGCCGTGCACCCGCACGAGAAGGACTCGGCGCGGGTCTGACCCGTGCCACCGGGCCCTGCCCCGTCAGGCGTCGAGGACCACCGACTCCCACGGGCTCGGCCCGGTGCCGTCCCGCCAGGCCCGCAGCTCCGCACCGGTCACGCAGACTATTCCGCACCGCTGCGCGTAGTCGAGGGCGGGAGCGGTGAAGTCGCTCGTCGTCACGAGGGCCGCTATGTCGGCCTCGTGCACGGTGAAACACGTGCCGCCGAAGCGCTGCAGCTCCTCCGAGCCGACCTTGTTGTCCTCCCCGTACCGCTTGCACTGGATGACGACCCGGCGCCCGTCGGGAGCCAGCGCCACGACATCGGCCCCCAAGTCGCAGGCCCCGCCCACGACTTCCACCTCCTGGCACGCGTCACGGGCGCACAGCTCCGCTATGGCCTGCTCGAAGCCGTCGGGGTCGAGCTCGGCGAAGTCGGGCTCGACCGGAGCCTCGATCACGACGGTGGCGGCCTCCTCGGTGGCTCCCACCAGCGGCGGCGCGCTCTCCAGGCTCTCCGAGGCCCGCTCGGCCGCCTCCTCCAGCACCTCGGCCGTACGACGGGCGTACCTCGCCGCGGAGAAGCGGCGCCACCTCGACCGGCCCAGGTAGCAGGCCGTGAGGCCCACGACGGCGAGCGAGCCGATCCACAGCGGGCGGCTCTCGACCATCCGGGCCGCGAAGCGCACCACGACCACCGAGCCGCACAGAATGATCGCGACGAGCACGAAGAACAGGGCGGTCGCGCGCAGATCGAAGCGCCGCTCACGGTCCGCCCGGCGAACCGGGCGCGAGGGTACGGTCATGCCACTCCCCAACAGTGCTCGGCAACGAAGATCACTTGTCTCCGCATGCCCAAGATCGCCACCGCTAAGGGGGAAAGGCCTGTTCGGTCCAGATGGTCTTGCCGGAGCGGGTGTAGCGCGTCCCCCACCGCTGGACGAGCTGCGCGACGATGAACAGGCCGCGCCCGCCCTCGTCCTCCTCGCCGCTGTGGCGCAGATGCGGCGACGTGTGGCCGCGGTCCGCGACCTCGCACAGCAGGGTGCGGTCGCGGATCAGACGTACTTGGATCGGCCCTTCGGCGTACCGGACCGCGTTCGTCACCAGCTCGCTGACGACGAGCTCGGTCGCGAACGACAGCTCCCCGAGGCCCCAGTGGTTCAGCTGCCGGGTGGCCAGCTCCCGCGCGTGGCCGGGAGCGACCGGTTCCGCGGGCAGCTCCCACTCGGTGACCTGCGCGGTGTCGAGTTCGCGGGTGCGGACGAGCAGCAGGGCTGTGTCGTCGCCCGTCGAGCCGCCCGGCAGGAGCTCCGCCACCGCCCGGTCGCACAGCTCTTCGAGCGACGCGTGCCGGTCGCTGAGCACCCGACCCAGGGTGTCGAGTCCATGGTCGATGTCGCGGTCACGGGCCTCGACCAGGCCGTCGGTGAAGAGCGCCAGCAGACTGCCCACCGGCAGCTCGATCTCCATCGACTCGAACGGCAGGCCGCCGAGGCCCAGGGGCGGCCCGGCCGGCAGATCGGGGAAGGACAGCCGGCCCTGCGGGTCGACGACCGCCGGCGGCAGGTGCCCGGCCCTGGCCATGACGCAGCGCCGCGACACCGGGTCGTAGACCGCGTAGAGGCAGGTCGCCCCGGTGGTCACGTCGGTGTAGCCGCCCGGCGGCCCGGGACCGCCCGAGTGCTCCTCCGCCGACTGCCCCACCAGATCGTCGAGCCGCGAGAGCAGCTCCACGGGGTCCATGTCCAGCTGGGCGAACGCGCGTACGGTCGTGCGCAGCCGTCCCATGGTGGCGGCCGCCTGCAGCCCGTGGCCGACCACGTCCCCGACCACGAGCCCGACCCGGGTCCCGGAGAGCGGGATGACGTCGAACCAGTCACCGCCGACCCCCGTCACGTCGTCCGTGGGCAGATAGCGGTAGGCCAGGTCGACCGCCGACTGCTCCGGCAGCTGCTGCGGCAGCAGCTGCCGCTGGAGGGCCAGGGACGCGGTGCGCTCCCGGGTGAAGCGGCGGGCGTTGTCGATGGACACGGCCGTACGGGCGACCAATTCGTCGGCCAGCGCCACCTCGCCGCTGTCGAAGGTGGCGGGACCGGTGCCGCGCACGAAGGTGACGAGGCCCAGAATGCTGTTCCCGGCCCGCAGCGGCACGACCAGGGCCGCGTCGTCGAGCACGAGGCCGCCGGAGGAGAGACTGCGGTACTGCGGCGAACCCGGCGGATACTCCACGGGCCGAGGCCGGCCCGGCTGCCGCGCACAGTCGGCTTCCCCGGCCGAGCAGCGGGCGACCCGCACCAGCGACTTCGCCGCGACGCCGCTGTTGGCCGGCACCTCTCCCTCAAGGACCGCCTCCGCGAGGTCGACCGTCGCCGTGGCGGCGAACTCCGGTACCGCCACCTCGGTGATCTTCTCGGCGGTGACCCGCACATCGAGGGCGGCGCCGATGCCGCGGCCCGCCTCCACGAGCAGGGCCAGCCGTCGCTGGGCCTTGTACCGGTCGGTGATGTCGAACGCGTCCTCGCAGACTCCGAACACGTGTCCGTCGGCGTCCTGGAGCCGGTAGTAGGCGCAGGACCAGAGGTGGTCGTTCTCCGGGTCGCTGGGAGGCCGGCCCTGGAAGTGCAGGTCGAGGAAGGGTTCGCCGGTGTCCAGGACGTGCTGCATGACCGTGTCGAGGGTGGGCGGATGGCCCTTGCTCACGAAGCGCCCCTCGGAGTACATCTCGTCGGCCCGAGAGCCACGGAACTCTTCGAACGGCCGTCCCATCTCCAGTTCGTACGCCGTGTTGCACCAGGTCAGGCGCAGATCGGTGTCGTAGATGGCGAGGCCGACGGGGGACTGGGTGGCCAGCCCGTGCAGCAGCGCCTGCCGGGACTCCCACAGCCGCAGGTCCCGCAGCTCGGTGACGACGACGACGCGCACCGCGGTCCCGGCACCCGCCAGGGGACACACCGCGGTGGCGACGGTCAGCTCGTGCCCGTCCCGGTGCCGGGCGACGCGGAGCTCGTTGCCCCTGGATCCGGCGGGGAGCGGGCGGGCGGCGGGCGCCGGGCCGGGCGACAGCAGGAACGTCGCCAGGGGCCGGCCGATGATCTCCTGCGGCCGGTACCCGAGGAGCCGCTCCGCCGCGGGGCTCCACCCCATGACCGTGTTCCGGGCGTCGACGACCGCCGTGGCCGCCCTGGTGACGTCGAGGGGACCACGGAAGTCAGCGCTTGCCTCAGCGTTCCATGCGTTCCATGCCGTCATGGCGCCACACCAGCCCCGTTCATTCCCTACAGAATCCGTCCTCCCCGGGGCGGGCACAACTGCGGTTCACCCACCCAAGTCGGGCCCGGCGCCGTCACCACCGGGCGGCCGGGCCCTCTTGCCGGGCCCGGCCGGGCCTCCCAGACTGCGGGGCAGGGGCGCGGGGAGCAGGGGAGTGGGGGAGTGGGGGCGCGATGGCGGCACGACGGAGCCGGCGGTCGAGGAAGCGCACGCGCACGCGGGTGCGGGGCTGGGGCGTGGTCGCGACGGTGGTCGCCGCCGTGTGGGTGGCGGGCGGCCGGCCGACGGTGTGGCCCGTGCTCGTGGCCGTGCTCGGCGCCGCCGCGGTGGGCGGGGCCGGGTGGGGGCTGTGGCGTGCGCACCGCCTCGCGGTCGCGCGGGACCGGCGGTGGCGGGAGGACGAGGAGGCGAAGGCGCGGGAGTTGTCGATGACGGAGGTCGACGCGCTCTCCTGGCAGGATTTCGAGCGGTACGTCGCCGATCTGTGCCGCAGGGACGGCTGCACGAGGGTCGTCGTCAGCGGCAGGAGCGGCGATCTGGGCGCCGACGTCGTCGGCCACCTCGCCGACGGCCGCAGGCTCGTCGTCCAGTGCAAGAAGTACGCGCCGCACCGCAGCGTGTCCTCGCAGGACATGCAGAAGTTCGTGGGCACCGCCCGCCCGGAGCACGGCGCGGACGTGGCCCTGTTCGTCACCACCTGCCGCACGTTCACGAAGGCCGCGCTGGGCCTCGCCGTGCGGCAGGACATCGTGGCCCTGCACCGCGATCTGCTGGGGGCCTGGGTCAAAGGTGCCCATCTGGAGTCGCTGATCCCGCTGAACGGGCGCGGCGGCAGCGCACCGCAGAGGCGCTCGCCGACCTGAACGCACCTCTCGTCGCATCCGTATCAGGGTGCGGTATCCCAAGAGGAGGCGACGAGTTGAGGCACAAGCGCATACCCGAGCGAAAGGCCGTTCTGGCCGTGGCCGCGGCGACGGGCATCGCCGCGGTGGGAGTTCTGCTGCAGCACGCCGGTGCGGCGCAGTCCGGGGAGGGGACCGCTTCGAGGACCGTCTCGGGGCCCGAGTCCCGACGGATCAGCGCGGCATCGGCGACGGAGCTGGCCGGTCGGCTGGCCCCGCGACTGGGCGACGCCTACGGCGGGGCGTACTACGACGCGGACAGGCGGCGGCTCGTCGTCAACGTCGTGGGCGACGACAACGACGTGACCGCCCGGGTGCGGGAAGCCGGTGCGGTGGCGCGGAGCGTGCGCAACAGCACGGACGCGCTGGGTGCCGCCGGACAGACACTGGCCCGCCGGGCCGCCCTGCCCGGAACCGCGTGGGCCACCGACCCCAGGACCAACCGGATCCTGGTCACGGCGGACCGCACGGTCACCGGGGAACGCTGGGACAGGCTGGAGGCGGCCGTCGCGTCGCTCGGCACGGGAATGGCCCGCATCGAGAAGTCCGCCGGAGAGTTCAAGGCCTTCGCCTCGGGCGGTGACGCCATCTTCGGGGGCGGCGCGCGCTGTTCGCTCGGGTTCAACGTGACGGCCGGGGACGGACGCCCCGGCTTCCTCACGGCGGGTCACTGCGGGGTCGCCGCCCAGCAGTGGTCGGAGGAGCAGGACGGCGCGCCGATCGGGACCGTCGAGGCGGCGACGTTCCCGGGGGACGGCGACTTCGCTCTCGTCACGTACGACGATCCGGCCGCGGCCGCCCCGGCCGAGGTCGACACGGGCAACGGCCGGACCACCCCGATCGTGCGGGCCGCCGACGCGGCGGTCGGCCTCGAAGTGTCCCGGATGGGCAGCACCACCGGCCTCCGCGACGGAGTGGTCACCGGGCTCGACGCCACCGTCAACTACCCGGAAGGCACGGTCACCGGACTCATCCAGACCGATGTCTGTGCCGAACCGGGCGACAGCGGAGGTTCACTTTTCACCCGGGACGGGAGTGCGATCGGCCTCACTTCGGGCGGCAGCGGTGACTGCACCGCGGGCGGCGAGACGTTCTTCCAGCCCGTCACCACGGCACTGGCCGCGGTCGGCGCCGAGATCGGCACAGGGGCCGGCACAGGGGTCGGCACAGGGGCCGGTAAAGGGAGCGGATAGGGGCCTGCGCTGATCGATCTACTCCAACTCGCCTTGCTTTCAAGCCAGGCGGGGGATACTAGTGATGCCTGGAAGGAAAGCGGGAGGGCGATGTGGAATACCCGGAGGAGGGGTACTTGTCGGCAGGCGAAGCAGCGCCCTCGGACTCTCGGCTGAGAATCCGCCCCTTGAGCGACCGGACCGGTCTCGCAGTGGCCGGGGAGGTCTGCCTGCCCACATATCCCGTGTGGGAGCGGGCTCTGAAGCAGGTGGTGGTGGCCGGGGAGCACCGGCCGCCGTACCATCTGGATCTCTCGGCGCTGACCTTCATCGATGTGGCCGGAGTCACGGATCTCGCGGTGGCCGCCCAGGGCCTGGCCGACGGACAGCGGCTCGTGCTGGAAGGACCGCCGCCCGCCATGACCCGTCTGCTCGAGCTGTTCTGGCCCGATCTGTCAGCAATCGAGGTGTCCACCCCATGAGTGCCACGGCTCAGACCGAACCCTTTGTCCATCCGGCGCTGTTCTACCGGGGGCGAGAGGAGTACCTGGCGGGCACCGTGCCGTTCGTCCTTGAGGGGCTCGACGCGGGCGAGGCGGTGGCGGTGGCGGTCCCCGAGGCCAACCTCGACCTGATCCGCACCGCCCTGGGCGTGCGGGCCGAGAAGGTGCAGCTCCTCGACATGGCGCAGGCGGGGCGTAACCCCGGCCGGATCATCCCCCGGGTGCTGCGGGCGTTCGCCGACGCGCACCCCGGGGAGCGGGTCCGGATCATCGGCGAACCGATCTGGGCCGGGCGCACCTCCACCGAGTACCCCGCCTGCGCACAGCACGAGGCACTGATCAACCTGGCGTTCCGGGGCCGTGAAGCAACGATCCTCTGTCCCTACGACGAGGTGAACCTGGAAGAGACGGTCCTGGCCGACGCCCACGCCACCCACCCCACGATCATCCGGTCCGGCACGCAGGACACGAGCACGGCATACGCTCCCGAGGCGGTCGTTTCCCGCTACAACCAGCCCCTGACGGCGCCCGACGGCGTGCCGCAGGTGTCCTACGCCAAGCAGTCCCTGTCCGACGTGCGGCACCACGCCATCCTCAGAGCGGCCGAGCTCGGCCTGCCCGAGGCGAGACTGCAGGACTTCGCCCTGGCCGTCGCCGAGCTGACGACCAACAGCGTGGTGCACGGCGGCGGGTCGGGCGCGCTGCGGATCTGGACCCAGGACGACCACGTCGTCTTCGAGGTCCGGGACGCCGGCGTCCTCGCCGATCCGCTCGCGGGCCGCTCTGCCCCTCCCAGGGACCAGCGCGGCGGACGGGGACTCCTCCTGGTGCATGTGATCGCCGATCTCGTCCGCGTCCACACGGACCCGGCCCACGGCACGACGACCCACTGCTACTTCCACTGCTGACCAGCCACGATGGGCACAGGTGCGTAAACGTATCGCCGGGTCGGGGAGCGTCCGGCGTGCCGTTAGACTCGACGACTGTGGCGGACACCCAGTACGAAGACCTGTTGCGAGCGGTACTCACCTCCGGGACGGCCAAGGCCGACCGGACGGGCACCGGTACCCGGAGTATTTTCGGGCACCAACTACGCTACGACCTCGCGCAGGGCTTCCCGCTGGTCACCACCAAGAAGGTGCACCTGAAGTCCATCGTGTACGAACTCCTGTGGTTCCTGCGCGGCGACTCGAACGTGAGCTGGCTGCGTGAGCACGGCGTCACGATCTGGGACGAGTGGGCCGACGCGGACGGCGACCTCGGGCCGGTCTACGGAGTGCAGTGGCGCTCCTGGCCCACGCCGGACGGCGGACACATCGACCAGCTCAGCGAGGTCCTCGACACGCTGCGACGCGACCCGGACTCCCGCCGGATGATCGTCTCCGCGTGGAACGTCGCGGAGCTGTCCAAGATGGCCCTCGCGCCGTGCCACGCCTTCTTCCAGTTCTACGTCGCCGACGGCAGGCTCTCCTGCCAGCTGTACCAGCGCAGCGCGGACCTGTTCCTCGGCGTCCCCTTCAACATCGCGAGCTACGCCCTGCTCACGCACATGGTGGCGCAGCAGGCCGGCCTCGAACCGGGCGACTTCATCTGGACCGGCGGCGACTGCCACATCTACGACAACCACGTCGATCAGGTGACCGAGCAGCTCTCCCGCACCCCGTTCGACTTTCCCGAGCTGCGGCTGCGCGCGGCCGACTCCCTCTTCGACTACGCGTACGCCGATGTCGAGGTGCTCGGCTACCAGCACCACCCGGCCATCAAGGCCCCGGTCGCCGTATGAACGTCGGACTGATCTGGGCGCAGACCCCCGACGGCGTGATCGGCGCGGACAACGGAATTCCGTGGCGGCTTCCCGAGGACATGGCGCACTTCAAGGCGACCACCCTCGGCCACCCCGTGGTGATGGGGCGCAAGACCTGGGATTCGCTGCCGCCGCGCTTCCGCCCGCTGTCCGGCAGGCGCAACATCGTGGTGACGCGCGACCCCGAGTGGGTGGCCGACGGCGCGGAACGCGCGGGGTCCATCGCCGGGGCCCTGGAACTGGCGGCACTCCCCGCACCCGGAGCCGACCCGTCGCAGTCGGCACCCCCTGCCGAGGCCTGGGTGATCGGCGGCGGCGAGATCTACCGCGCCGCCCTGGCCTACGCCACGACGCTCTCGGTGACCGAAGTCGACTCCCCGGTGACCGGCGACACCTACGCCCCGACACCGGATGCGACCTGGCATGTCGCGGAGGACAGGGGCTGGCAGTCCTCCACCTCGGGCCTGCGCTACCGCATCCGCACCTACACCCGGCTCCACGCGGGCGTACGGGCGCCGGAGTAACCGGTCACGGCACGGGCGCGGGTTCGGGCAGCGTGAGAGCGGTGTGGGCCGGGCGTCCCGTTGTGGAGCGGGGCATGCTGGTGAGCGCGGCGCGCAGCATGTCGTTGCGCTGCTCCAGGGCCCGGGCGGTGGTGGGGAAGAGCGCGGCGTCGCCCTTGCCGACCTGTTCCTGGTTCGCGGTCACGAAGGCACGGGTGTCGCGTTCGTAGGCGGCGAAGCCCGCGGTGTGGTCGCGGTCGGCCAGGGCGGCGGCGAGCATGTACGCACCGACGAGCGCGAGGCTGGAGCCCTGCCCGGTGAGGAACGAGGGCGCGTACGCGGCGTCGCCGACCAGCGCGACCCTGCCGTTCGACCAGCGGGGCATGCGGATCTGGCCGACCACGTCGAAGAACAGGTCGTCCGCGTCGCGCAGGGCGGCCAGCAGGCCGGGAACCTCCCACCCCGCGTCGGCGAAGACCGCGGCGACCAGGTCCCGTTGGGCCGCCGGGTTCCGGAACGCGTCGAGCGGCGGTTCCGGGTGGGAGAAGTTGAGGAGGGCGTGCACGTCGTCGTGGTCGCCCGCGGCGTAGAGTGCCGCGGCCCTGCCCGGCGTGGTCCAGATCAAGGACTCGTGGGAGAGCCCGAAGGTGTTGCGCAGGGTGAATCCGGCGAAGCAGTAGCCGAGGTAGTGGTGGAACTGATTCTCGGGCCCGAACAGGAGCTCGCGGGTGTGTGAATGCAGCCCGTCGGCGCCGAAGACCAGGTCGAACGTACGCCTGCCGCCGCCGCGGAAGGTGACGTCGACCCCGTGGCCGGACTGGTGGAGCGTGTCGATGGAGTCGTCGAAGAGGAACTCCACGTCGTCACGGACCGCCGTGTGGAGGGCGTCGGTGAGATCCCCGCGCCGCACCTCCAGGTCCTGCCCCGCGACGCCGCCGGTGACGGTGTGCGGGTCGATCGAGGCGACCACGCCGCCGTCCTCGTCGAGGAAGGTCAGCCGGCGCAGGTCGATGTGCGCGTCCCGGAGGCGCGGCAGGATGCCCATCCGACGGACCACTTCGAGTGCGGTGCCGCGTACGTCGACGGGATATCCGCCGCGACGTGTCGAGCCCGCCTTCTCGACCACCGTGACCGCGAACCCGTAGCGGTTCAGCCAGAACGCGAGGGCGGGGCCCGCGACACTGGCCCCGGATATCAGAGCCGTGCGCCTCGGCGTGGTATGGACGCTGCTCAACAGACGTTTGCGGGTCATTCCTTGACTCCTTTGCTCATGGTGCGGGCGACGAGGAGGGACAGCGCCGTGACGGCGCCGGCCAAGACGAATCCGGTGGTGAAGGCCGATTCGGCGGGAACATCCGATCCGGAGGGCGTTCCGGCGGTGAGGACGGCACCGCCGATCTGCACACCCACGGCGAACCCGATCACGCGGGTGACCAGGACCAGGCTGGTGGCGATGCCGGTGTCGCTCCGGTCGACGGAGGTGGCGGTACTCGTCACCAGCGCCGTGACGCACAGACCGTTGGCCAGCGCGATCAGCAGCTTGCCGACGACGAGATGCCAGACCTCGCCGTGCACGGCCGCCAGACCGAGCAGGCCGACGGCCATGAGGACGGCCCCGGCGACGACCACGGCCCGCGAGCCGAAACGCCGCGCGCCGACCCCGCTGAGCGGCCCGGCCAGCGAGGCGGCCACGGCGCCCGGCAGCAGGAAGAAGCCGATCTCGGTGGCGCCGGCCCCGAAGCCGTACCCGTCGGCGGAGACCGCGAAGAGCTGCGGGACCAGATAGACCGCCATCGAGGTGCCGAGGCAGATCATGAACGTCAGCACACACGACTGCCACATCGCGGGCCGTGCCAGCATGCGCAGATCGACCATCGGCGAGACCGCGCGGCGCTCGACGGCCGTCCAGCCGGTCACGAAGCCGGCCAGCACCACGATGAGGGCGCCGAGCACGACCGGCCGCGAACCGAGATCGGGTGCGAGGGCCAGCACGAGCATGAGCGTGCTCAGCGCCCCGCTCAGGAGGAGCAGGCCGGGCCAGTCGACCCCGGCGTCGTCCGAGCGGCCCGGCGGATCGTGCGGCATCAGCCTGTTCACCAGCAGGGTGGCCGCGATGACCGCGAGCGTCGGCAGCGCGAACATCCAGTGCCGCGACAGCCCTTCCGCCACGGGCCCCGCGGACAGCGTGCCCGCCATCCCGCCGCCCACGAACAACCCGCTGACCACCCCGATGGCCACCTTCGACGCCCCGGCGGGCAGGTGCGCGCGCACCAGGATGAACGACAGCGGCAGCGCGCCCACCATCGCCCCCTGCAGCACCTGGCCGAGCAGCAGCACGGGCAGGTTCGGCGCGAGGGCGGACACCAGGCCTCCGGCCGAGACCACCGCCATCAGCCGGACCAGGACCCGCTTTCCGCCGTAGCGGTCGCCCAACTTGCCCGCGACCGGGGTGATGAGCGCGCCGGTGATGAGCAGCATGACGCTGAGCAGCGCCCCTTCGGCCGGGCTCATGTCCAGCTCGCGTTGGAGGTGCGGGAGCGTCGGCGTCACCACCGACTCCAGGGCGCCGGTGGCGACGGCCAGCACGCCGAGGGCCCCGACAGCGGACCTCCCGATGTGCACAGGGGGAGCCAGAGTCGCGGTCATGGACTTCCTTTCCGTCATGGTCGGGCAGGGTCGGGCGACTGAGAACGGGGGAGGAACGAGAACTACACTACACCGTGCAGTGTAGGACGGTTAGGATGGCGACATGCCGACCACGAAGACACTGCGCGAGGGGTCCACGCCGAAGCGGGCCGCGATTCTCTCGGCGGCCCGGGAACTGTTCCTCGCCGACGGCTTCGACCGGTCCAGCGTCGACGCGGTCGCCGCCCGGGCCGAGGTGTCCAAGCGGACGGTCTACGACTACTTCGGCGACAAGCGGACGCTGCTGCACGCGGTCGTGGACGTCGTCGGCCAGTCACTGATCACCACGATCCGGCGCACCCTCGACGACACCCTGACCGACCTCACCGAGGCCGCCGAACTGGAGGACGCCCTGGTCGCGTTCTCGATGCGCATCGCGACCGACATGCTCGGCTCGGCGGAGTACGCGACGCTGCAGCGACTGGTCCGGGCGGAAAGCGGCCAACCGCCGCACCAGGGCGAGAACCCCCTGGCCGACGCCCCCGACGAGGCTCTCGCCGAGCGGTTCGCCGCCTTGGGTGAGGCCGGGCTGCTCGACGTCCCCGATCCGCGGCTCGCGGCCGACCAGTTCATCGCGCTCACCTTCAGCGTCGCGATCAACAGGCTCGGTTCCGCGAACGCCGTGGAGGACACGCGCGTCCGGCCGCTCGTCGTCGAGGGAGTGCGGACCTTCCTCCGGGCGTACCGGACCTCGTAGGCGCGAGCGGCGTACCGGGGTGGCGAAGGGTGGTTATCGGCCCGCCGCACGCAAGGACGCGTCCAGGACACTCATGAGCTCCGCGACGCGGCTCTTGCCGGGCGGCGCGAGCGGATACCGGCAGAGGACGTCGATCAGGGCCGGGGTGGCGCGTCGCCGGGCCCGCTCGATCAGTTCGAGTCCGACGGCAGGGCCGGCGCCCGCGTTCAGTTCGCCCACGCGTGCCGCGCTCGCGGCGGCCCGCAGGATGTGCCCCACCTGGGAGGCTTTCGCGATCGGGTGGAGGTAGGCCGCGGCAGCGGCGTCGCCGGCGGCGCGCGCGGCGAGCCGCGCGGCCTCCGTGGTCGCTTCCCGCGCGGCGCGGTGCGCGTCCAGGGCGGTGGTGCGCTGGAGCTTGGTCCGCCGCGCGCCGTTCACGAACTCCCGTGCCGCGCCGACGGCCGCGCGGGGCCGGGGGTCGTCGGGGCTGTCGGCCTCGAAGACGGGGAGGACCTCCTCGGCGCTCACCACGGCGTAGCGCGCGACGGCCCGCAGCTCGTCCATGGTCAGCTCGAAGTCCCCGGATACGCTCGTCATGGCACCGACTCTGCCACGAGCGGGGCGACCGGAGCCGGCCGGTGCCGGCGGTTCCGCCGACACGGCCTCCTCCCTCGTCACCGCAGGATCGACTCAAGGAAGTCGCTGCCCAGCCGCGCCACCACGGTGACGTCCAACTGGTGCTGCACGTACCTGCCGTGCCGCCGCGTGGTGAGCATTTCGGCCTCGCGCAGGGTCTTCAGGTGGCGCGACACCTCGGACGCGGAGAGGCCGAAGCCCTGCGCCAACTCGCTCGTCGTGTACGGGGCGCGGGCCAGCGCCCAGCACAGCCGTATCCGGGCCGGATGGGCCACCGCCATCAGGCGCTTCTCCATCAGCTGCGACGTGCGGGGGCCCGGCCTCAACTCCGGCGCGGAGACGGGGTAGCCGACGACCGGACGCCACCCCGGCGCCTGCCGCACGATCAGGTGCGGCCAGCCGAACGTGCTCGGCACGAACGTGACGCCGGGTTCCACGCCCGGCTGCATGGCCGCCGTCCACCCGTCGGCCAGCTTGTCGATGCTGATGCGGCGGCTCCGCGCGGTCTCCTCGATCGTGACGGTCGGTGACACGGCCTCCAGCGCGTCGGCGAGGCCCTTGCGGCGCAGCAGGTCGGTCTTCCCCCGTGCGTCCGCCGCGAGCTGGGGGCGGACCCGCTGCCAGACGTCGGCGAAGAACGCCTCGTCGCAGTCCTCCAGGAGGCGCCGGACCCAGGTGCGGACCGTGGCCGGGTCCTTCAGGAGGTGCTGGGCGAAGCCGAGCTGCCGCGGGCCGCGCGCGGACGCCCGCTCCAGGGCGGCGTCCCGGGCGGCCTCGTCCACCAGGGGGGAGCGTCCGCCGCCCGAGCGCAGCGTGCAGCCGGAGGCGTTGATTTCGAGCGCGGCCGCGACGTACGCCTCGTCGTCGAGTGCGTCCACCTCGTCCAGCTCCTCGGCGAGCGTGGCCGGTGGCATGGAGCCGCGGGGCAGCAGGATGTCGGACCGCGTCGACCGCCACAGGAACTCCGCCTCCGCCATCCGGCCCAGCAGGTCGGGCTTCAGCCCCGCGGCCGTCGTCGTCGCCCAGCCGTGCAGGCCGGGGTGGTGGGCCGGCTCGGAGAGCACGTGCAGGGCCGCCCCCAGCTCGGCCAGAGGGGACGGCCCGAAGACGATGCGCTCCGTCGGGAGCCCGGAGATGTCGATGTCGACGCTCATGGTCTTCATGGTGCACGGATCCGCCGGCGGGCGGCGCCCCGATTGGCGGCGTTCGTCAATCGGCGCGGCAACCGCAGTGGTCGTGCGCACCGTTGGTGGCAGGCGCTTCTCAGCCGGACATGGGCTCGGCCGTCAGTACGTGCCAGTCCGCGGTGCCGATGTCGGCGGGGGTGCCGTCCAGGACGCGGGCCGTGCGGGTGGCCGGGTCCAGGGTGACCGTGGCGAGGGTGGCCCAGCGTTGGCCGAGGGGCTTGGCCGGGTCGGGGAGGCAGGTGACCGGTGGTTCGTCCGCGCCGGTGACGAGGAGGGAGGCCAAGGCCTCGGCGTCGGAGGGGAGCCGGGGTGTCCGGTGCAGCCGGTCGGCCATGAAGGCGCGGCGTTCGGCCGAGTCGGGCTGGTAGAGCCAGGACTTCTCGTCGGCGGTGAGGGCCGGCGTGAGGAAGTGGTTGGTGCGCAGCAGGACGCCGCGGCCGCCGCGGTCTTCGGGCCGGATCTCGTGTACGCCCGCGGGGCTGATGTCGAGCAGCACGGCGTCCCCCGCCGCGTCGAAGAGCGCGAAGGAGCCCGAGGAGGCGAGGGGTGCGGAGCGTACGAGCTCGACGGCCTCGGCGACACCGCCGGCCTCCGCGAGGACGACGGCGGCGAGGACGTGCATCGGGACGCCGCCGACGGTGTCGCGGAGATGGCCCAGAATGTTGAAGTGCAGGGCGAGCCCCGCGCTGTTGAGACCGATCTTGCCGAGGATGCCGTGCTCGGTGAGGCCGACGACGGTGTGGCGGGCGCCGCGTGACTCCAGGGTGTGCCAGTGGTCGGCCAGCTCGACGTGCCAGTCCCAGGTCTGCGCGCCGAGACCGCCGTATACGACGGTGGTGCACTCGCCGGGCGGCACGGCGGTGGAGCGGGCCAGGATCTCCGTGCGCGCGTTGAGGACACCGACCTGCCACTCCTCGACACCGGCACCGTGCGCGAGGCCGGCGATCTCGGCGCGGGCCGCGGGCCGGAAGCCGCCGATGACGTCGAGGGTGCGTTCGGCGTCGTCGCGGGCGCCGTTCAGGGTGATGCCGCCGAGGGCGAAGAGACGGGCGTAGACGTCGAGCGCGGCGGGGATGCCGGTGCGCAGCCGTGCGCCGCGGGCCACGCCGCGCGCGTACGGGTCGGCGGCGGACACGGCGATGTGGAGGCGGTCGGCGGGGCGGGGGATGGCGGGCATCGGGATTCCTCAGTGAGCGGTGCGGGAGTGGCGCAGGACTTCGCCGCCGACGACGGTGGCGAGGACAGGGTTGCGGGCCTGCTCCTCGGGGGCGAGGTCGAGGGGATTGTGCGCGAGGACGGTCAGGTCGGCCAGGAAGCCGGGGGCGATCCGGCCGAGTTCGTGATCGGCGCCCGCCGCGCGCGCGGCGGCCCGGGTCATACCCGTATACGCCTCCCGCGCGGTGATCGCCTGGGCGGGCTGGACCGGAGCGGTGCCGGGTTCGTCCACCGGGCGGCGCAGCTGGCAGTCGGCGAGACCGGTGCGCGGGTCGCCGGGACCGATCGGCCAGTCCGAACCGAGGGCGACGACCGCGCCGTGGTCGAGCAGGTCACGGGTGCGCCAGCCGCGCGCGGCGCGCTCCGGCCCGATCCGCCGCGACCAGTTGTCGGTGCCGTCGGCGCGGGTGTGCCGGGTGCCGTGCACGGGCTGGAGGCCGGCCACGACGCCGAGTTCCGCGAACCGGTGGAGGAGGTCGTCGGGAAGGGACTCGACGTGCTCGACGCGGTGCGGGGCACGGCCCGCGGGGCCCGCCTCCTCCAGTACGTCGAGTGCGTGGCGCACGGCCTGGTCGCCGATGGCGTGGGTGGCGGTGGGGATGCCGCGTTCGGTGAAGAAGCGGACGGCGGCGCGGTAGGCGTCCAGGTCGCGCCAGAGGGGAGCACGGTTCTCGCCGTGCCGGTCGGGGCGGTCGAACCAGGCGGTGCCGTTGTCGGCGGTGCCGTCCAGCATGAACTTGGCGCCCTCGACGTGCCATCGGCGCCCTGCCAGCCCCTGCTGCTCGGCGATCCGCTGCCACGCCCCGGGGGCCGAGTCGGCGGGAACGAGAGGGGAACAGCAGATGCGCAGGGGAAGTTCACCGTGCGCCTCGATGTGCCGGTAGACGTCCTCGGACGGGTCGGTGAAGTCCAGGGCGTGCAGTCCGGTGAGGCCGCCGCGGGCGAGGATCTCCAACTGCGTACGGACGTGGGCGGCGGCCGTGGCGACGGGCACCTCGGGGTAGTGGGCGAAGACGAGATCCATGGCCTGGAGTTCGAGGACGTAGCCGGTCGGGCGGCCGTCGGGTCCTGTGACCACGCAGGAGGCGTCGGTGAAGGTCTCGCGGCCGGTCAGCCCCGCCCGTCTCGCGGCTTCGGGGCTGATGACCAGGGCGTGCGCGTCCTGGGTCATGAGGGAGACGGGGCGGCCGGGGAAGCGCTCGCCGAGTACGGCGCCGGAGGGCTCTTCGCCGAGGGCCGCGAAGACGTTGACATCCAGGTCGTAACCCGTGATCCAGGCATCGCCCGGGGCGCCTTGGGCATCCTGGATGTCCTCGGCGGCCCGGGTGACACGGGCCAGGACCGCGTCGAGGGTGCCCGCCCCCGACAGGTCCACGCCCCGGCCGATCTCGATGGATCCCCACACCGGGTGCGCGTGTGCGTCGACGAGGCCGGGCAGGACGGTGGCGCCGGGGAAGTCGTGGACCACGGTGGAAGGGCCGCGCAGGGCCGCGATCTCGTCGGCGGCCGCGACCGCGACGATCCGGCCGCCCGTGATCGCGAGGGCGTCGGCCGGGGAAGCGGCCCAGTCCTCCTGGTGGTCGGCGGTCTCCAGGGGTTCGATACGGGCGGCCGTCACGATGACGTCGGCGTGCACAGGGATGCGCCTTTCGCGGTGGGGGAGTTGGGCGGTTCGAGGTCGTCGGGTATGTCGGTGCCGATGGTGCGCAAGGCGCGTGCGGTGGCCCAGTAGACGAGGGCGGCGATGCCCATCCCGGCCGGAATCGCCAGGTCGACACCGGCGGACGCGGTCGCGAGCGGGCCGGTCCAGAAGGTCGTGCTCACCCACATCAGCGCGGCGAGGCCGCCGGTGAGCAGGGCGAGGAGGCCCGGCCAGTGGAAGCCGCCGCGGTACCAGAACGGGCCGCCGCGCTCCTGGCGCAGCAGGCGCTCGCCGTCGTAGCGGTTCCGCCGCAGCGCCAGATCGGTGACGGCCACCGCCATCGCCGGACCGGTGACCACGACGACCAGTTGCAGCATCGTGTTGACGCTGGTCAGGAAGTCGAAGACGAGGATGGCGTACAGGGTCATCGCGGTGCCGAGCCCACCGATCACGAGGACCGCCGGGATGCGGGCGATCCGTACGCCCACCGACTGGACGGACAGGCCGGCGCTGTACGCCGTCATGCCGTTGTTGGCGATGGTGTTGAGGACGACGGCGATCACGAAGACGGGCACGAACCAGCCGGGCAGGAGCTGTTCCAGGGCGGCCTGCGGGTCGGCCATGTCGAGGCCGGTCGCCGCCAGCGCGCCCACCGAGGTGAAGACGGTGCTCGGCAGATAGGCGCCGAGGGCCGTCCAGCCGGCGATGGCGGTGACGGAGCCGGCGCGCGGCAGGTAGCGGGCCAGGTCGGGGCTGTTGCTGTACGAGAGCGCCGTCGACCCGACGACCGTGAGGCCGGTGCCGAGCGCGGCCGCGAGGGAGGCGCCGTGCAGTGGTTCCGCCGGGGTGTACGACCAGTCGACCGCGTCCAGCACGTAGCAGGTCACCACGACGAAGACGACGGTGAGCAGGACGCTCAGGGCGGTGTAGAGGCGGACGATGGTCGCGTAGCCGTAGATCGCGACGAGGAGGGTGACGCCGGCGATCAGACAGATCACCACGGCGTCGAGGACGGGGGAGCCGGGCAGGCCCCACTGTCCTGCCAGACCGATGCCGGCGACGGAGGCGGCCGACCAGTTCAGGGCGAGGTAGGCGGAGGCGATGAGCCAGCCGGTCACGATGAGGACCATCTTGTTGCCGACCACGCCGTAGAACGCCCGGGAGATCACCGAACCGCTCGTGCCGGCCGCCGGGCCGCTCGCGGCCACCACGCCGGTGCAGATCCACAGCAGGTTCCCGGTCAGGATCACGCCGAAGGCCTGCGGCAGGGAGAGCCCCGCCAGGATCAGCGAGGCGCCCACCGCGAAGCTCAGATAGCTGACGTTGGGGGCGGCCCAGACGGCGAAGAGCTGACGGGGGCGTCCGACGCGTTCCGCGTCGGAGACCAGGTCGATGCCCCGGGTCTCGGGCTGACCTGCACGTACTGAGGGTGGTGTGGTCATCCTGGCCTCTCGGGTGACGCCCGGTCGCGCTTATTGGGCGACTGTCCAATTCGCTGTTGGGCGCTAATCCAATAGGCTGCGCGGTATGACGTCAAGACCCCTGCGGGAACGACCGGCGCGCAGCAGGAAGCCCCCCGAGGAGCGGCGCGCGGAGATCGTGCGGACCGCGGCACGCATCGCCCTCGCGCAGGGCCTTGAGCTGGTGACGCTGCGCCGCGTGGCGGACGAACTGGGGGTGCGGCCCAGCCTGATCGGCCATTACTTCCCGGCCTCCGACGACCTGGTGGCCGAGGCGTTCGCGTACGCCGCGACGCGCGAGCGCGACTCGCTGCTGCCGCGGGAGGAGGCGGGCCTGCCGCCGGTCGACCGGCTCGCGCTCTTCGTCGTGCGGCTGACCGACGGCGAGTACGTGGACCTGAGCCGGCTGTGGCTCAACGCCCGCCACCTCAGCCGCTTCAAGGAGCCGCTGTCGCGGGCGGTCGACGCGCAGGAGGCCGGGACGCGGGGGGCGCTCGTCGAGCTGATCGAGGAGGGCGGCCTCAAGACGGCGGGGGGCGCGCTCAGGGCGGCGCTGCACATTCTGATCGCGGTCGACGGCATGGGAACGTACGCCAACACCGCCGGTCAGGGTGACGACGCGCTGTCGGCCGGCCCCGACCTGGGCGACCTGGTCATCGAGACGGCCGAGATCCACTTGGGGCTCGCCCCCGGCACGCTGCGCGAACGGGCCCGCGCGCACGCGGTGGAACCCCGCGACGTGGACTGAAGCCGACGCCACCGCTTACGAGTTGCTCACCCCGGCGACACGTGTCCGGGCGGCCGTGGAGCCGGCGGGCGGCGCCGTCCGGCCCAGAGCGCCAGGACCACCGAACACACCGCGGCGAACGCGCACCACGTCGAGATGTACTCCTGCCGCCACAGCGCGAAGGACACCGCGGCACCGACGGTGACGAGGACGCCGAACAGGACGAGACCTCGGTCGCCGGACAGGAGGAGCGAGCCGATGGTGGCGAGGAGATAGCCGACGACGATCAGCTCTGCCCGCGGGAGCCCCACGGAGTATCCGACGGTGTGTCCCCGGATCTCGGCCGTCACCGTGCGGGTCGCCAGGGCGGACGCGAGCGCGGCCGCCGTCGCGACCCCCACCGCCAGCGGCAGGAGCAGTCGGCGCCGGGCGCTCGGCGGCGCGGCGCACAGCACGGCCGCCGGTACCCACAGCGCCAGCAGCGGCAGCGCGACGACGGCCCAGGCGAGGGTGGCGGGCCCGGTGCCGCCGTCGTTGCGCCAGACCTCGGCCTCGATGATCTGGTGGGCGCCCAGGAGGAGCGGCAGCGCGGCGAGCGGCAGGTCGCGGGGGCGCCGGGCGGCCAGGGCGACCGAGACGACTCCCACCGCCGCGATGCCCGTGCCCGCGACGAGGTCGGCCGTGGCGCTCCAGCACATGCGGCAACGCTACGGCCACCGGGGCGCGGCGGCGCGCCGGACTCCGCCGCGGGGTGGCGGGTCAGCGCACCGGGAAGCCGAAGGTGTAGCCCTGCTCCTTGAGCCGGGGGAGGAGGCGGCGCAGGGCCTCGACGGTCTGGGTGCGGTCACCGCCCGCGTCGTGGAAGAGGAGCGTCGGCCCGTTGGGCAGCTCCCGCTCGACGGTGGCGACGATGGCGTCCGTACCCGGGCGTTCGAAGTCCTTGGTGTCCACGTTCCAGCCGAGCGGGCGCATGCCCCGGGAAGCGGCGAGCTTGCGGCTGTGCGGGGTGAAGGCACCGCCGGGCGCGCGGTAGTACATCGGGCGTACGCCCCCGGACGCCTTGGTGATCATGCGTTCGGCGTCGAGTATCTGCCGGGACTGGTAGGCCTGGGAGTCCTTGTCCATGGACGTGTTGTGCGACACCGAGTGGTCGCACAGCCGGTGCCCGGCCGCGACGACCTTCTTCACGAGGTCGGGGTGGGCCTGCGCCTGCGTCCCCACCATGCAGAACGTGGCCTTCACCCCGTACTCCCGCAGCAGGTCGAGCACGCGCGGGGTCCATACGGGGTCGGGGCCGTCGTCGATGGTGATGTTGATGCCGCGCTTCCCCTTCTCCGAGGCGTGCGCGATGGTCGCCGCGACGGGCTCGACGGCACTGCCCGGCTTGGCCGGCGCGGCCGCCTCGGGTGCGGAGTCGCCCGCGGAACCGGCCTGCGCGGTCCACACCGAGGCACCGGTGGCGAGCATCGTCACCCCGAGCGCCGCCCCGACCACCTTGCCGTACCAGCCCCGCCCGCCGCCGTGCCGTGCCATGTCCGCCCCTTTGCGCAGTCTCTCGCCGATCCCCGGTCACCTTGTGACCACCCGGCAGGACGAGGAACGTCGGCGGAGGGATGCGTCTGTTACCGATCACGGACAATTCCGAGAGAAATCACGGACAACTCGGCGCGGGCGACGATGCCGGTTCTGGACGTGACGTCAACTTGTGCGTGGCGGGCGCCATATGGTGCTGCTCCCCGGGGTGGCGTCGGCCGCCGCTTCCCCGTGCGGCATCGAAGGGGCGGCCGGGCCCGCGCCATTGGCCCTCCGCGTCGGCGAGCGGTCCGACGGCGTCGTCCGGCCCGCCGTCTGCCTCGGCGAGCAGGGCGCGGCACACGGTCAGGGGGGCGCGGGCGGCGGACGCGTCCCGCTGCTCGGTTCCGGCGGCGGCGAATTCGGCGACGAGCCGTCGGGCCCGCGCCGTCTGCCCGCTGCCGTGCAGGGCTGCCACGGCGGTGGGCGCCACCTCGGCGGCCCTCACGCAACCGCCCGTCCTGGCGGGCGGCCTGCGCGAGATCGCGGCGGGCCCCGGGGGCATCGCGCAGCACGTGCAGCGCCGTCAGCTCGCGCAGTTCCGACCCGTACTCCGCCCCGGAGGCGCCGACCCGCACGCCCGGGGCGGCGTCTCCGGGGCGTTCAGTGCTTCAGGGGCAGCCGGTGCCAGGTCAGGTCGTGCAGGGTGGCGTCCGTGACCGTCAGGGTGAGGAACGTGCAGTACGGCTGGCGCCTGCGGTCCGTGGGGGAGCCGGGGTTGAGGAGCCGCAGGCCGCCGGGGGCCTCGGTGTCCCAGGGGATGTGGCTGTGGCCGAACACGAGCACGTCCAGGTCGGGGAAGCGCTCGGCGCACCGGCGTTCGCGCCCGGCGGCCGGCCCGGTCTCGTGGACGACACCGAACCGGAGCCCCGCCAGCTCGGCCCGCTCGACCTCGGCGAGCCGACGGCGCAGCGGCGGGCCGTCGTTGTTGCCGTACACGGCGATCAGCCGGCGCGACCGGGACTCGAACAGATCGAGCGTGGCCTCGTCGATCCAGTCCCCGGCGTGGATCACCACATCCGCCCGGTCCATCTCGGTCAGCAGGTCGTCGGGCAGACGCTTCGCCCGTGCCGGGACATGCGTGTCGGAGGTCAGCAGCAGCCGCATGGGGGCAAGCGTAGGCCGGTGCGTGGCCCCGCGCGTCTGGAGCGTGGAGAGGGGGGTGGAGCGGGGTGGCGGAAGGGTTACGAGGGGGCACGGTCGGAGGACGGCCAGACGTAGGGCAGGTCGTCGGGGACGTCCGGGAAGAGGGGGGAGTAGATCTCCGGTGCCTTGCGCACCAGGGCCGACTGATGGCTGCGGTGGAAGGCCGCGTCTCCCAGCCAGGGAGGCAGCTCGCCGTCGTCGGCCAGCTCCTCCCGCGCTCGCACGGAGGCGCCGGGACGATGCCGGGTGAAGTCGGTGACCAGGGTGGCGGCACAGGTGTCGGGGCGTCCCTCCGCCACCCACACCGCGCACACGTCCAGGCCGTAGCGGACCAGGGCCTCCTCGTAGCCGGTCCACATGCGCACCGCGGGGTGGTGCCGCCATCCGTAGCCGGGCACGGTCAGGCCGCGCAGCACCTGAAGGGCCTCGACCCGCTGTTTGCCCAGGCGGGCCCGGTCAAGGACCGCGGCGGAGCGCGTGAAGTCGGAGTAGGGGAGGAAGGTCTGCACGTGGAATGCCTACCGCGGCGGACCCGATCCCACCCCTCCCGGTACGGCCCCGCCCCTCCGCACGGCGTCCCGCCCGCCCGCGCGGTCCGTCCCAGCCGCTCGTTCCAAGGTGTGGGCATCTGTGCTGGTCAACGGCCGTTCCGGCGTTCCAGCATTCCGTACCACCGGACTTTTGTGGCGGCCGGGACGGATCACGGCCCAGGCTGTGGATCGTCCGAGCGACTCGCCGGACGAACCACTCACCGCACTCATGGAGTTCTCGATGCGCTCACGTCTTGCCACCCGTACCGCTCGTCTCGCCCTGACCGCCGTCGCCACCGCGGCCCTCGCCACCACCGCCGCCGGTACCGCCCTCGCGGTCGGCGGTCAGAGCAAGGCCCCCGTCGAGCAGCTCTGCGGGACCAACGACCTGACGTTCAAGGTCACCGAGAAGACCCAGGCCGGTGGCTACCTCCTCGTGACCGCCAAGGCCAGGCCGGGCATCACCTGCTACCTGGAGGGCACCATCCCGTCCGCCGCGTTCGGCTCCCACCCCGACCGGCAGGTGGCCCCCGTCGAGCAGGCCGTCACCGAAACCGTCAAGCTCTCCGGTTCCACCGCCGCCTACGCCGGCATCAACCCCAAGTCGACCAACGACAACGACGGCGCGGAGTTCGACCAGCTGATCATCGCCGTCGCCGGGGACGAGGAGGGTGCCGTCTCCGTCCGTCTTCCCAGCACGACCCTGGTCGACAAGCCGCTGAGCACCAACTGGCACGCCGACCCGGCCGACGCCGGTCCGTTCAGCAGCTGACTCCAGCAGCGGTGTCATCGGTATTTCGGGGGGAGCGCAGGTCGAAACGTTTCTCCTGGTTTCACCATATTGTCGTATTTATGTCCTCGGTCTTGTCATGCGCTCCGGTTGTGCACATAGCTAGGTGGTGCGACCACTTCCTCGCCCCGGGGCTCCCGATGAGTCCCGGGCAGGTCGACGGAGCCCAGTGCGCCGTCGACCAGGGAAGGGGGCGTCAATCCTCAACCCGAGGAGAAGTCATGAAGAAGGCCTACGAAGCACCGGCACTCGTCCGGCTCGGGACATTCCGGAAGAAGACCGGGCTGCTGCAGCGGTCCGGCAACGACCGGCTCATCCTGAGCAAGAACTGACGACCGACGGTCCTTGACCCGACGTCATGACTGAATCGCACGAGAGTGCGGGGACGGGCCCCGGCGACGCGCATTTCGCGGTCTTCACCGACCGCGAGGACGCGGCCGCCGTGGCCCGGTCCTTCACCCACTCCGGAACACGCGGAACACTCGAAACGCGCGAAACACGCGAAACGCGCGTCCTGGAACACCCGTCGGGCCGGCCCTGGCTGGTGGGGCAGTGGGACGACCAGGAGATCGTCACGGCACGCGCCGGACGCACCGCACTGGCCGTCGTCGGCTGCTGCCCCGTCGACCCCGCCGAACTGGAGGCCAGGGCGGGCCGGTTGCGCGACCTGGCGGAGCTGGACGCGCTGGCCCGCTCCCTGCCCGGCAGCTTCCACCTCGTCGCCGCCATGGACGGACGGCTCAGGGTGCAGGGCACCGCGTCCGGGCTCCGGCTGGTCTTCCACGCCGCCGTGGACGGCGTGCGGGTGGCCGCCACCCGCGCCGACGTCCTCGCCGCCGCGCTGGGCCACGACCCCGACGAGGAGCAGCTCGCCGTCCGGCTGCTGTGGCCGGTGCCCTACCCGCTGTCCGAGACGTCCCTGTGGCGTGCCGTCACCGCCGTACCACCGGAGGACGCGCTGATCGTCGACGCGGACGGGCGGACCGTACGCCACGCGCGGTGGTGGACCCCACCGGAGCCGGTGCGGACGCTCGCCGACGGCGCCCCGGCGGTCCGCGAGGCCCTCGTCGCGGCCGTCGACGCCCGCACCCGGCAGGGCGGTGTGGTCAGCTGCGACCTGTCCGGCGGCCTGGACTCCACGTCCATCTGCTTCCTGGCCGACCGGTCGCCCGCCAAGGTGGTGGCCAGCACGTGGCCGGGGCGCGACCCGGCCGACACCGACCTGCACTGGGCGGAGCAGGCGACGAAGCACCTGCCGGACGTCGAGCACGTGGTGTGGGACGCCGACGCCTCCCCGCTGGTCTACGACGACCTGCTGGGCATCGACGACCTGCTGGACGAACCGACCATCGGCGTCATGGACCGTTCGCGGGTGCTGCACCACCTGCCGGGAATGGCGGAACGCGGCAGCCGGCTGCATCTCACGGGCATCGGCGGCGACCACGTGGCCTGGTGCTCCGAGGCGTACTACCACCGACTGGCGCGCACCCGCCCGCTGTTCGCGCTGCGACAGCTGCGCGGCTTCCGGGCCCTGTGGCAGTGGCCGCTCGGCGCCACGGCCCGTGCCCTGGCCGACTCCCGCCCGTACGGCGGGTTCCTCGCCGACGCGGCAGGCACCCTTCGCGCACCGCTCCCCGCCACGGCCACCACCAGCCTCGGCTGGGGCATGCCCCCACGCCTCTTCGACTGGGTCACCCCCGACGCCGAGCACATGGCCCGGCGGGCGCTGCGGGAAGCAGCCGCGACGGCCGCGCCGCTGCACCCGGACCGCGGCCTGCACACCGACCTGGAACAGATCCGCTCCTGCACGCGCATCATCCGCCAGTGGGACCGGATGGCGGCCCGCGCCGGCGTGCCCATGGCATCGCCGTTCCTCGACGACCGGGTCATCGAGGCCTGCCTCGCGATCCGGCCGGCCGAACGCGTCACGCCCTGGGCGTACAAGCCCGTCCTCACCACCGCGATGCGCGGCATCGTGCCCGAGACCTGCCTGCGGCGCACCACCAAGGCCGCCGCCGCCATGGACGCGGCCGACGGCCTGCGACGGCACCGCGCCGACCTGCTGGCCCTCTGGGAGGACTCCCGGCTGGAGCGGCTCGGCCTGGTCGACGGCGAGGCGCTGCGCCACCTCGCGCAGCGCCCCTCCGCCCCCGGGCTGCGCGACGCGATCCTCTACTCCACCATCGCCGCCGAAGTATGGCTGCGCGGCTCGTCCCCCGCACGCACCCGTTGAGCCCGTGCCCACCGGGCCCGCCCGCCACCGGAGAAAGGCAGTCACCCACCATGGCACTGCGGTTCGGCCCCGACGTCTCCACCACGGAGACCGACTACGGCACCGTCCTCCTGGACCAGCGCAGCGGAAACTACTGGGAGCTCAACCCCACCGGCACCCTGGTGGTGAAGACCCTCCTCGGCGGCGGCGACGAAACGGCCGCCGTCGACGCGCTCGTCACGGAGTTCGACATCGGCCGGACCCGCGCCGAGCAGGACGTCACGGCGCTCGTGCGGGAGCTCCGGGAGTCGGGGCTGGCCTCATGACGACACCGAGCGCCCTGGAACGGCCCACGGGCGTCCCCTTCGCCCGCCGGCTCGCCGCCCGCCTCGTGCTGCTCCCCGCCGTCGTGCTCTCGTTCCTGCCCCCGCGCCGGATCCGTGCCGTCCTGGCTGTCGTTCGGCGCGGAGCCGCGCCGGCCACCGCCGCACAGGCCAAGAGCGCCCGGGACGCGATGTGCGCGGTCAGCCTGCTCTGCGCCGGCCCGAAAGGCTGTCTGCCCCGCTCGCTGGGCGCCGCCCTGCTGTGCCGGCTGACGGGCGGCTGGGCCACGTGGTGCACCGGGGCGAGCGTGGTGCCGCCCTTCAACGCGCACGCGTGGATCGAGGCGGAGGGCCGCCCCGTCGGTGAGGACGTGCCCGACGGCTACTTCGCACGGCTGATCGCGGTGGAGCCGCCGACCGCGAACCGGCCGCCCCGCCGATGACGGACTCCCGGACGCAGCCGGACCGCCACGCGCGGGAGGAGCCCCCCGTGAAGGCGCCGGGCCGCTCCACACGGGCCGCGGTGGCCACCATGTACCGGCTCACCGCCGGGCACCGGCCCTCCGTCGTCGTGGCCACCGTGCTCACCCTCGTCGGCTCCGCCCTCGGTCTCGCCCAGCCCCTCGTCGCCCAGCAGATCGTGGACGCGAGCGGGCACGGGCGGGCTTACTGGCCCCTGTTGCTCGTCCTGGCCGCCCTGTTCGTCAGTGAGGCGGCCACCGGCGCCGTCGGCCGCTTCGTCCTGGAGCGCATGGGCGAAAGAGTCGTACGACAACTCCGCCACGGCCTGGTCGCGCGGCTGCTGCGGCTGGAGATGCGGGAGTACGACCGGCATCGCACCGGCGACCTGATCTCCCGCGTGACCACCGACACCACCCTGCTGCGGGAAGTGGTCTCCCAGGCCCTCGTCGACCTCGTCACGGGAGCCCTCGTCGCGGCCGGCGCGATCGCCCTCATGATGTGGATCGACCCGCTGCTGCTGGCCCTGGTCGCCCTGACCGTCGCCATCGCGGCCGCGGTCGTGGCCTCGCTCCTGAAGGGCATCCGTGCCGCGTCGGAGCACATGCAGACCTCCGTCGGCGCGCTCGCCGCCGACCTCGAACGCGCGCTCGGCGCCCTGCCGATGGTCCGCGTCCACCGGGCCGAGGACCGCGAAGCGCGCCGCATCGGTGAGCGCGTCGAGTCCGCTCACGACGCGGGCGTGCGGACCGCGAAACTCGCGTCCGTGATGAGCCCCGCCGTCGAACTCGCCGTCCAGGGCTCCTTCCTGCTCGTCCTGGTCATCGGCGGCCTGCGCGTCACAGGCCACGCCAACTCCCTCGGCGACCTCGTGGCCTTCCTGCTGTACGCCTCCTACCTCGTCCTGCCCCTGTCCTCGGTCTTCCGCGCGGTCGGCCTGATCCAGCGCGGCATGGGCGCCTACCAGCGCATCGAGGAAGCCCTGCATCTGCCCGCCGAGCCCGCACCGGCCGGCCGCCTTTCCGTACGAGCCCGCACCAGCGAGGCCACATCGCACGACGCACCCGCCCTCGAACTGCGGGACCTCACCTTCGGCTACGACCCCGCCCGGCCGGTCCTGCGCGGCGTCACCTTCTCCGTGCCCCACCGGCGCCAGACGGCCCTGGTCGGCCGGTCGGGCGCCGGAAAGAGCACGATCTTCGCCCTGGTGGCCAGGTTCTACGAACCGGACTCCGGAACCCTGCTCTTCGACGGGCGGCCCGCCACCGAACTCACCCGCGCGGAATGCCGCGCGCGGATCGCCGTCGTCGACCAGAACACCCATGTCGTCCACGGCACCCTGCGCGACAACATCACCTACGCCGTGCCCGACGCCACCGACGCCGAAGTGCGCCGCGTCATCGAGCTGGCCCAACTCGACCATGTCGTACGGCGGTTGAGCGGCGGCCTGGCCGGCATGCTCGGCGACCGGGGCAACACCCTCTCGGGAGGCGAGCGCCAACGCGTCGCCCTGGCCCGCGCCCTGCTCGCCCGCCCCGCCCTGCTCCTGCTCGACGAACCCACCTCCCACCTCGACGCCATCAACGAGACGGCGCTCACCACGGTGATGAAGGACGTCGCGCAGGAATGCGCCCTCCTGGTGATCGCACACCGGCTCTCCACCGTCCAGTACGCCGACCGCATCGTCGTACTGGACAGCGGCCGCGCCACCGCCCACGGACACCACGAGGAGCTGCTCACCGCCAGCCCCCTCTACCGCGAACTGGCGGCCGGCCAGATACTCCGCCCGGCCGCCGGCAAAGATCACTCCACCGGACCTCCGGGCGACACTTCCGCCCCCGCGTGCCAGTTGTGCCTCGCGTCACCACTCCCACGCGAAGGCAGGGACTCACCCGGATGAACATCACCCGTACCGTCACCAGGGCCGCGGTCGCGGCCGCGCTGACCACCGCACTCTCGACCGGGGCCGCCGCCACCGGCATGGCCGCCCCCGCCGGACCGGACAAGGCGGGTGCCCGGACCGCAGCCGCCGAGCGGCCGGGGGACGGGTGGACCGGGGAAGGCGGGCTGACGCTCAGCCCGGCCGACAACGAACGGGTCGACGACTACATCCAGGACGCCCGTCGGGCCGAGCGGGGCATCAGCCCCCAGGTGCGGTCCGCGGCCTGGATCGCCGGTGCCGAGGTGATCGGCTTCGAGAACCGGCTGAAGTCCCCGGACTCCCTCAAGCGCAAGGTCGCCACCTCCCTCAAGGAACACCCCGGGCAGAGCGCCGAGGCCGCCCTCGCCACCCTCAACGACGCGGTGCGCTACACCCTGCAGTGGCGCGAGGACGAGTACACGGACGGCGTGACGACCGCCGCGCAGCTGCTCTCTTCGTGGGGCAACGAGAGCACGAAGTGGACCAACACCTGGGGCCGCGCACAGGGATACAAGGGACTCAACACCGGCTGGCGCGCCCCACGTTCCGGGCAGCGCTTCGAAGTCCAGTTCCACACCCCCGCCAGCAAGTGGGCCCAGGAAGCCACCCACACGCTCTACGAGGAACAGCGCCTCCCCGGTACCGGCTCCGAGCGGAAGAAGGAACTCCAGAAGCAGCAGAACGCCCTCTTCGCCGCCGTGCCCGTCCCGGCCGGCGCGGACCGCCTGACCGCGCCTCTCGCACCCCGGGTGCCCGTACCCCTGGTGTGAGCGCCTGTCCGGCCCGCGTACCGGAACATCGGTACGCGGGCCGGACATACGCGGCCCTGACGGGCGCCATGCCGTTTCCCTACGGGTTTTCCCTGCCGCCACCGGCCTCCCCGACCGCGACGTACACCCAGCCGCCGTACCGCGTCAGCACGCGGTGGCGGGCGGCGCCCTCCTGGATCGGCTCCCACGGGTGGCGCAGGACCATGCTGGTGTCGCCGCCGAAGGGGGCGATCATCGGGCCGAGCGCGGGGATCAGCCGGTCCGGCCACCAGCGGGGCAGCCGGTAGTCGAGGACCACCCAGCGGCCGCCGGGTGCGAGCGCCTCGTAGCCGCGTTCGATCACCTTGGCGTACTCGCTGATGAGGGTCAGCGAGAAGCAGGCGGTGATGCCGCGTACGTTCTCCGGATAGTCATAGGTCGTCAGGTCGGCCTGCACCAGGGAGACTTGGGAGAGCCCGGCGCGCCGCACCCGGTCCTCCGCCTGTTCCAGCATGGCGTCGGTGAGGTCCACGCCTATCACCCGGCCGGTCGGGCCCACGGCCTCGGCGAGCAGCGGCAGATTGTGGCCGGTGCCGCAGCCGGCGTCGACGACGGTGTCGCCGGGGCGCAGGGCGAGCTGCTCCAGAGCGAGGTGCTTGTAGGCCATCGTGCGCTGGCCGATGAGGTAGAGGCGGTTGGAGGTCAGGTCGTAGCGCTTGGCCCGTTTGCGGTAGACCTGCACCATGCGTTCGGACTCGGCGGTCATGGGCGTTCCTCGGGTAGGCGGGCCGGCGGGCGGGGTGGTCGGTGACGTCGGGTTCCTCGGGCCGCGCAGCACCGAGGCCAGCACTCTCGGCCGGAACACGGCCTGCGGCGGGGCCAGCAGGTGGGTCATGTCGAGCAGGGCCATGGCCGCGGCCCGGTCGGTGGTCGCCACCTTCAGGAGCCGGTCGGTGTAGCGCTTGCCGAGCCGCGCGGCGAGCGGCAGCGGACCGTCGGAGGCTCCCGGGTACGCCAGGTCGGCGTTGCCCGACAGCATCCACGCCGCCTCCACGCAGTCGGCGACCGGCTTGCGCAGCGGGGCGGTCAGGCCGGCCGGGATGCGGTCGGCACCGGCAGGCACGGTCCGCTCCAGGGCCCCGCGCAGCACGAGCGCGCTCATGCCGGCGACGGAGATGCCCTGTCCGTAGGCGGGGTTGAAGGCGCCGACGGCGTCGCCGAGCACGAGGAAGCGGTCGGGCCAGCGCGTCAGCCGTTCGTAGTGGCGCCAGCGGTTCTCCGTACGGCCGGAGCCGTACACGTCGCCGAGGGGTTTCGCGTCGCGGATCGCGTCGTACAGGGCGGTGCTGCGCAGCCGCTTGGCGAAGTCGACGAAGCCCGCGTGGTCGAGCGGCGGACGCTCGCCGCCGAGGCCGGCCACGGAGACCATCCAGCGGCCGTTCTCGATGGGGTTGAGGATGCCCGAGCGGGGCTCCTCCGGTGTGGACTGGAGCAGGATGCACTTCCAGTCGGCGGTGTGCCCGGGGGCGGGTTCGAGGACGCAGGTGGAGTAGGCGCAACCGGCGTCGACGACGCTCTCCTCGGGCGTGCCGTAGCCGAGGTCCCGGAGCCAGGCCGGGGCCCGGGAGCCGCGACCGGTGGCGTCCACGACCAAGTCGGCGCCCTGCTCGTACGGTTGGCCCCCACCGGCGCGCGCCGCGGAGCCCCGGTCGCGGAGCAGCACCCCGCGGACCGAGTCGCCCTGTCCGGCGACGAGGCCCACGGCCTCCGTCTCCTCCAGGACCTCCACGGTGGGCAGGCGCCGCAGCCGGCGGCGGACGGCCCAGTCGAGGAGGTCGCGCGAGCCGGACAGGACCGTGTGCGGGCCCTCGAAACGGTCCACCCAGCCGCCGGGCACCATGAGCAGCATGTCCTGCGGCATGCGGACCTCGACCATGCCCAGGTCGCGCAGCTCGCCCAGGAGCCCGGGGAAGAGCTGTTCGAGGGCGCGCTGGCCCGCGCCCAGCAGGTTGTGGGTGTGGCGGGCCTGGGGCACGCCGCGGCGCCAGCGCGGTTCGTCCGGGTAGCGGTCGCGTTCGACGAGCGTGACCCGGCCCACGTGCGGGGCCAGTGCGGCCGCCGCGCAGAGTCCGGCGAGGCTGCCGCCGAGGACCACGGCGTGGCCGCCGGCCGGTGGACGGGTGCTGCGGTCCGTCATGTGCTGTCCCCTCCTCTCGGCTCAGCGCTCACGGGCGGGGCACCTGCGGTCGAGCCACTCGTGGGCGGCGGCGTACCAACTCGGCGCGGTGCGGTGGACGTTGAGGGAGTGCGCGGCGTCGGGGACGACGAACGCCTCGATGTCGGTGGCGCCGGTGTAGAACTTCCGCTCGTACGCGACGACGGACGCGGCGTCCTCGGTGGAGGCGTCACCGCCACCGAAGAGGCGGTCCTCCCGGCCGACGACCAGCAGGACGGGCACCTGGACCTCGGCGGCCACCTCCGGCTGGTAGATGGCGTCCAGGGTGAAGCCCTCCCCGGCGGTCACCGTCGACTTGGTGTCCTCGTGCCAGGCGGACGCACCGGGGTCCATGCCGGCCGGGTGCTCGTACAGGGCGGCGCGGCGGCCGGGGCGGGTGGTCAGGTAGTTCTCCGGCGGGTTCGTCGGGGCGAGCGCCTCGTCCTCGGCGGCCGGGTACAGGGCGGGCATCGCCTCCGGGTAGAGCGGGCCGATGGCGTGCAGCAGTCCGGTGACCACCAGGGCGTCCAGATCGCGGTGGCGGGCCGCCTCGATCAGGGCGATGCCGGAGCCCAAGGAGTGGCCGACGGCGACCACGCGGCGGAAGGCGGGCCGTCCCGGTGCGCCTCGGCGCAAGGCGGTCACCACCTGGTGCACGGCCTCGACGTTGCTCTCGACCGTGACCTGCTCGGCCGGCGGGTGCTCGCTCGCGCCGGTGCCGGGGCGGTCGAGGGCGAGGACGGCGTAGCCCTCGCCGAGCGCGTGCCGGGTGTAGTCGAGGGCGCCGGGAGCGGCCCAGTAGCGGCGGTCGTAGGTGAGCCCCGGCAGCAGCAGGAGGACGGTGTCGGGCGCCTCGCCGGGCGGCAGGGACAGTTCCGCGTCGAGCCGCCAGGTGGTGCCGGGGGCGTGCGGAGGGGTCACGTCGAAGGTGACGGAGCTCATGCGAATTGCACCCTTCTACTGTCCGGATTCTCGATGCGGTTCAGCGGTTCCAAGGTCAGCTCCTCGCTCCCACGGGCCCGGCCGCGCGGACGTCCGCCGAAACCTGGCGGAAGCACAGCGGTGTCTCCGGCCGCAGGCCCAGGTCGGGGCCCGTCACCAGGTCGTCGACGGCGATCAGCACGTTGTAGTGGTTGGGGAAGTGGCAGGAGTCGAAGCCGAGCACGGTGCCCGCGAGGCGGCCGTCGACCCACACCTCGTCGCCCCGGTCGATCACCCCGGCGCCCTGGATCTCGGCGAAGCCGAGGAAGCCGACCCGGTCGATGCGGGATTCGGGCGGGCTGTCGGCCTGGTCGGTGGTGACGAGTTCGTGCACCTCGCCGGCGCGCACGCAGCGGCTGGTGAACTCCTCCAGGCGCATGCCACGGTCGTCGCGGCGGTGGGTCAGCACCTTCACCACCGTGGCGTGCACGGTGCGTTTGCCGCCGTCCTCGTCCGGGTTCACCGGGTGGCTCCTTCCGCGCGGTAGACGGCGTCGACGAGTTCGAGGGCGGCGAGGCCGTCGCGGGAGGCGTCCTGCCCGCCGCGGAGCCGGGTGTCGAAGTCGGTGAGCACGCCGACGTACTCGTGCCAGAGCGAGCCCTTGAACTCGGGGTGCCCGTCGAGCATGTCGGCGAACAGCCGGGTGCCGTCCCGGAGTTCGACAGTGACGTCCTTGACCTCGCCCTCGTAGGACCAGTCGAGTTCGACCCGGGCGGTGACCCCGGCCGTCGAGCGCAGGTCGACCGAGGCCTGTCGGTCGGTGCCCAGCTCGTCGCGGACGACCTGGGCCCCTGTCAGTTCGACGTCGCCGAGGAAGAGCCGCACCAGGTCGAAGGCGTTGGGGCCGTTGTCGGCCACGCAGCCGCCGCCGCAGCGTTCGGCGTCGAGGTACCAGCGGTCGCTGCCCGCGTGCTCCTCGATGCGTTCGAGGTAGCGGACGGTGAGGGAGGCGACGGGGGAGCCGGCCGCCGAGACGTCGTCGAGCAGGCGCAGGACCGCGGAGTTGTAGCGGCGGTGGAAGGAGGTGAAGAGGGTGACGTCCTTCTCCCCGGCCAGCGAGGTGAGCGCGCGGCCGTCCTCGACCCGGATGGCGAGCGGCTTCTCCACACAGACCGCGACGCCCGCGGCGAGGGCGTCCCCGCACACGGTGGCGTGCGCGTCGTTGGGGACGTTCACGACGACCGCGTCCACGTCGGCGTCGGCGAGGAGTTCGGCGTGCCCGGTGTAGCACTTGGCGACGTTCCGGAACGGCTCCAGGGCGGCGGGCCGCAGATCGCACACGGCGGTGAGATCGAGGCCCGGCAGCCGGTCGAAGCCGGCGACATAGAACTTCGAGATGACACCCAGGCCGATGAGGCCGACGCGGGTCCGCTCCGCCGGACGGCGGGTCACCGGACACCCGCCGAGGGAAGAGCGTCCTGGGCCGGGACCGGCTCGGGGAACGCGAGGTCCTGTTCGGCGGCGAGCGCGGTCAGTTCGGCGTGACACCGGCCGGACAGCGGGACGCCGTGCGCCCTGCGGTGCGCCGCGGTCAGTTCCTCGGGCCGTCCGGGGTAGCTCACCGGGCGGGCGGGGTCGAGGGGCGGGCAGTCGAGGAGCGCTCCGAAGAGGCCGTCGGCCTCGGCGCGGAAGTCCGGGCCGGGGCGGAGCGCGCCGGGGGCCAGGACGAGGGCGGTGAGGCCGATGTCGTCGTCGCGCCCGGAGGGCCGCCCGTCGCCGGTCAGGGCCTCCGGGGCGGGGCCGAGCCCGGCGCCGGGCACCAGCGCGGCGAGCACCTCGACCATCAGACCGAGCCCGTACCCCTTGAAGGCGCCGGTGGCGGGGTCACCGCCGAGCCAGCGCAGGAAGCCCTCACCGGCGTCCAGGGCATGGGGGTCGGTCACCGGACGGCCCTCGGCGTCCTCAAGCCAGCCCTCCGGTATCGGCTCCCCGGCGCGGGCGGCGGCCCGCACCTTGCCGGTCGGCACCACGGTGGTGCTCATGTCGAGGACGTACGGCGGCCGGTCGCCGGCGGGCGCGGCGACGCTGAACGGGTTGGTGCCGAGCATCGCGGCGCGGCCGCCCGGCGGGCGGGCGATGCGCTGGCGGCCGCAGTTGGAGGCGAGGAAGGCCACCATGCCGCGCCGGGCTATCCGGGCCGTGTGATGTCCCGCGCAGCCGAAGTGGGTGGCGTCGCGCATGGTCACCAGGGCGATGCCGGTCTGCGCGGCGCGGTCGGCGGCCAACTCCAGCGCCTCGGTCGCGGCCCACAGGCCGAGGGAGCGGCGCCCGTCGAGGAGGACGGCGGCACCGGTGTCGGTGATCTTCTCCGGCTCCGCGGTGGCGTCGATGCGGCCCGCGTCGAGGGCGGGCAGGTAGAGCCGGGTGAGGTTGGCCAGGCCGTGCGAGGTGAGTCCGGTGAGATCGCCGTGGACGAGGGCCTCCGCGGCGGTGCGGGCCCGGTCCTGCCGCACCCCGCGGCCGGCGAGGACCTCGGCGCTGAAGGCCACGAGGGCGTCGTACGGGACGGTCACCCCGTCGTGCGGCGGGGCATCGGTCGACTGGGTCACTGTCGCTTTCCTCCTGTGGTGGCGTGCCGCCGGGCGGCGAAGCGGACGAGGATGCCGCTCACCGCCCCGGCGAAGGCTTCGAGATCGGCCAGGTCGGCGTACTCCCCGGCCGCGTGCGCGTGGTTGCGGTCGAGGTCGCCGGGGCCGAGGACGGCGGTGTGCGCGCCGGGCAGGCCCGCCATCCACATCGCGTCGCAGGTGAACGCGGGTTCGTCGGCGGGCCATCGGGAAGGCCCGCCGTCCCGCGTCAGCAGGTCGAAGGACCAGGGGTCGTCCAGAGGCGGGAGCGCGGGCAGCCCGCGCTTGTGCCACTCGACGCGGGTGATCGCGGCGGCGTCCGCGGCGGTGCGGGCCAGGTCCCGGTGGGTCCGGTAGGCCTCGGCGAACTCCCTCACCCCGTCGGCCACTTCGCGTTCCAGGCGGGCGGCCAGGGCCTGTCCCGTGGCGGAGTCCGGGTAGGAGCAGTTGAGCAGCAGTCGGCCGGTCCCGTACACCCGGTTGTGGAGGTGCCCGGTGTGCAGGCCCGCGACGCAGACCTGGCCGCCGTCCGCGTGCTCCGGGAGCCGGGCGGCGAGGCGCTGCGCGAGGTGCCCGAGCAGGACGGTGGCGTTGTGCCCGGCGGCGGGCCGGTCGTCGATGGCGTCGTCACCGTCGACCCGGACGCAGGCGGTCATCGCGGCCGTGGACCGCGTCAGCAGCCGCATCCCGGTGGGCTCGCAGAACAGGTTGAGCCTGCCGTACCAGCCGCGGCGGATCAGCGGGCGGGTGCCGAACACCCCCATGGCGCCGCCCTCTTCACCGGCCACCGCCTGGATGAGCACGCGGGTGCCTGCGAGCAGGTCGGGGGCGGCGTCGAGCGCCGAGCGGACCCCGGCCAGCAGGGCCACGGCGGGGCCCTTGGCGTCGATCGCGCCGCGCCCGGTGAAACGCTCCCCGTCGAACCCGACCGGTTCGACACCCGCGACGGTGTCGAGGTGCACGTTGAACATCACCGTGTCCGCCTGCGGCAGTTCGGGGCCGGCGGCGAGGACCAGCGAGGGCTGTACGGTCAGGAAGCCGGGGTCGTCCGCCACGGCCCGCCGCACGGCGAGCGGCACCTGGTCGTCCGTCAGCTCGGCCGCTTCGGCGGCGGCGTGGTGCACGGCCTCGAACCCCAGAGGGCGCGCGGCATCCGCGTAGGCGCGCTGGGCCTCCCTCAGCCGGGGCTCGCCCTCGCCCTCCAGTGGGCCGACGGTGGGGAGTTCGAGGAGGTGCAGGAGCAGGGCGTGATCGGCGCGGGTCAGTCGCGTCATCGGACGGCCTCCCGGTCGGGGGCCCCAGGGGCGGGCAGCCGCGCGGCCAGGGACTCCAGGGCGCGGCCGTACCGCACGAACTCGGCCGTGCCGTCGCTGCCCGCGTCGGTACGGCCCTCGTGCGGGCGGACCGTGCGGTGGGGCTCGATGGTCCAGGTGCCGGTGTAGCCGTGGTCGAGCAGGAGCCGCAGACAGTCGGCGACCCGGCAACTGCCCTCTCCGGGCAGGGTGTAGACCGCCTCACCGCCCTCGGGCCTGGCGTCCTTGATCTGCACGTGGTCCACCCACGTGACGAGTTCGGTGAGCACGTCGTACGCCTCGTAGCCGTACGCCACGCCATTGCCGGTGTCGAACAGCAGCCGCAGCGCCGGGCTGTCGACCTCCGCCAGCAGCCGCAGCGCGCGGGCCGGGTCGGCGCCGGCCCAGCCCGCGCAGTTCTCGTGCAGCAGGACAAGACCGGCGTCCTCGGCCTGCCGGGCCAGGCGCGTCAGCCGGCCGATCGTGCGGCGGGCCCACTCCGGCTCGTCGAGCGGGGCGCCGGGGTCGTTCGGGTAGGACATCACGCGGACGTACCGGGTGCCGAGCGCGGCGCACCGCGGGGCGAGGCGCTCCAACTCGCCGCGGTCCAGCTCGAAGTCGCCGGTGACGGGGCGGGCCCAGTTGGCGATGCGGGAGTTGACGCACACCACGTCGAGGCGCGCCTCGCGCAGGGCTGCGGCGACCCGGTCGAACGCGGCGTCGTCGAGGTCGGCGAGGGCGGTGCCGTCGATGTCGCGCAGCTCGATCGCGGACCAGCCGAGAAGCTGATGGGCGCGGATCTGGCCGGCGAGGTCGGGGGCGGCCTCGTCGCCGATGCCCGCGTAGCGGATGCCGGGCGGCGGCGAGAGGCGGGGCTCCCCGGCGGGGTGCCGGGGCCCCGTTCCGCCCCGGGGCCCCGCTTCGGCCCGCGGCGATCCCGTGTCATCCCGCATGGCTCACCTGCCGACCGCCGGGCCCGGCGGGGGAGTGGGGGTCGGCCGGGCCGGGCCGCCGGGTCGTGTCCTTGGCGTCGGCGAGCAGCTCCACCACGCGGGCGGAGAGGCGCAGTTGGGCTGCCAGGTCGGTGCCGTCGCGCAGGGCGCGGTAGGTGTCGACGAAATAGGCGGACAGCGCGTCGTCGGGGAAGACCTCCCACGTCTCGGGGCGGCCGGTGCGGCTGAACCGCAGCTGGGCGTAGTGGTCGTCCTCGCCGTTGGGGTAGTGCGCGACCGCACGGCCGTCGGTGAACTCCAGCTGGACACGGCGCTCGCGGACCGGGGCGGTGAGGTCCGAGACGATCCGGCTGGTCGCCTCCTGGTGCCGGAAGACCAGCTCGGCGCGGCCCATGCCGGGGATGGTGGTGTCACCGATCCGCATGTCGGTCAGCTCGGCGGCGGCCAGGACGGCATCCCCGGCGAGCCGAAGACAGAGCCCGAGGGAGTGCGGGGGTTCCACATCGAACGCGGTGGGGTGGCCGCCGTCGGTCAGCGTGCGGCTCATGCGCGGCTTGCTCTGCCGTATGTCGATGGAGCGCAGCTCGCCGAGTGCGCCCTCGGCGACGACGCGTTCGAGCCGTGCGGTCAGCGCGCTGGCCAGCCAGGGGGCGACGATCGCCAGGCGCAGCCCCTCGGCGCGGGCGAGGGCGAGGATCTCGTGGACGGACTGACGGTCGACCGCCAGGGGCTTCTCCACGATGATCCGGCGGAACCCCGCGGCGGCCAGTTCGTGCAGCAGGCCGAGGCGGGCCACGGGCGGGGTGCACAGGTGCACGACGGTGTGCTCGGGGTCCAGCAGGGTGCGGGCCTCGGCGATCGAGGCGACGGGGCGCAGGCCCTCGGCCCGTGCGGCCGCCGCGGGGGCCGGCGGGTCGAGCGTCAGGACGGGGGCGGGGTCGAAGAGGTCCGTGTGTCGCCCGGCGGCGCGCAGCTTGCGCAGGACCGCCCAGTGCAGCCCGAGGCCCGCCCGCCCGAGCCCGATGATCAGTGTTCGGTCCATGCCGGTGCGGTTCCTTTCGGTGGTTCCGGTGCGGTCCAGTGGCGCCGGTGCGCCTCAGCGATCCCGGTACGCCACGCGCGTGGTGAGGTCCATGAGTTCGGTGCGCCAGCGGGGTACCAGAGGCGCGTCGGCGAGCGCTTCGCGCGCCTGGTCGACGAGGTCCGCGATGCGCTGCTCGACCTCGTCGGCCACACCGGTCGTGACGAGCAGCTCGCGCATTCTGGCCGCGCCGTCGGGGGCGGCGGGGGTGGCGGCGAGCTCCCGGATCCGGTCGTCCCGGCGTACGGCGAGGCTCAGCAGATAGCTCATCTTGAAACGGTCGAGGTCGAGACCGGCGGGTTTGCCGGTGTCGTCGGCGTCACCGAAGGCGTCGATGAGGTCGTCCCTGAGCTGGAACGCCTCGCCCAGCGGCAGGCCGTACCTCTCGAAGACGGCGGCGAGATCGGGCCGGCCCGCGAGGGCGGAGCCGAGCTGGAGGGGGCGCTGGATGGTGTAGCGGCCGGACTTGCAGACCGCGATCCAGCGGGAGAGCTCCGGGTCGGCCACGCCCTCGGCGGCGACGGTGATGTCGAGGTACTGGCCGACGGTGACCTCGACCCGGGTCTCGTCCCACACCGCCTGGGCCGCCGCGGGCAGGGAGTGGGCGAGCCGGTCGGCGTAGACGTGCGCGAGGTCGGCGGCGAGGTTGGCGATGCCCTCTCCGTAGCGCCGCGGTTCACCGCGCAGCAGGCGTGCCCGGTGCTCCTTGGCGTGCCGTTCGTGCGCGGTGACGGCGCCCCGGCGCAGTGGCGAGTCGTCGAGGACGTCGTCACGCAACAAGGCGAAGGTGTGCAGGAGTTCGAGGGCGGCGGCCGCGTCGACGGCCTTGTCGTGGCCGGGGGCGCCGCCGGCGGCGAGGTGGCCGAGGAGACAGAAGCGGGGGCGCAGCAGCTTGCCCTTGGCGGTGGTGATGGCGGTGACGCTGTCGACGAACGCGGCACAGCGCTGATCCACCGCGGTCCAGCGCGCGCTCTCCTGGGTGAGGACGGTGTCGATGCGCTCCTGGACGGCCTCCAGCGACCGGGTCAGCACGCCGTCGTCGTTCATGCGGTGCCTTTCGTTCGGGAGGGCGGAGGTCCGCACACGATGTCCTCGACGCGGGTGCTTTCGGATTCTCCGTGCTCGGCAGGAAAAGCAGTGTTCACACGAGGCGCCGCCGACTTGTCCGGTCCTCCGGAATCGCCATGAAATCTCAAAGAGAGCACATCCTCTGTCACCCGCTCATCGGACTCTGGTACGTGATGCGGAAACGCGGCGGTACCCTGGAAAAGCTGCGGTGAGGGGGCGTTCCGTGTCAAGCGACGGCCCCTCCCGGCCCCTTGTCGAGGCCGGTTCTCGATCTTCAACCACCCTGCCTGACCTGGTAGTTCGTGACCCCCTGTGGTCCGGCATGACTGATACTTGCCGGTCCCCCCTCCCCGGTCCCGGCAAGGGTTTGTCATTGCCGCCGGGAAATCGACCGGCTTAGCTTCGCACATCCATATCTCCGTCCTGCTACACGGAGGACTGTGTGATCACCCCTGCCCGGAGCACCGACCGAAATGCGGAACGAGAAATCGGAGACCCGGTTCCGTTCTTCACCCAGGCCGACACATTCAACGACTGTTGGCCGGACATCAAGCGCCACCTGAACGAGATGTTCGACCGTGGAAAGTACTCCCACGGCCGGCAGGTCGCGGAATTGGAAAAGGCGCTCGCCGCGTACACGGGAGCACGGCACGTGGTGGCGGTGAACAGCGGGACGGACGCCCTCGTCCTGCTGCTGCGAGCCTGCGGTGTCGCCCCCGGCGACGAGGTCGTCGTGCCGGCCTTCAGCTTCGCCGCCACGGCCACTTCGGTGGCGCTGGCCCGCGCCAAGCCGGTGTTCGCCGACATCGAACCGGACAGCTACTCGCTGGACCCGCGGTCCGCCGAGGCGGTCATCACCCCGCGTACCAAGGCGATCATGCCGGTGCACCTGTTCTGGCAGCTCGCCGACATGGGCGCCCTCGGCGCCCTGGCGGAGCGGCACGGCGTGAAGGTGGTGGAGGACAGCGCGGAGGCGATCGGCATGCGCCGCGACGGCGTGCACGCAGGACTGCTGGGCGACGCCGGTGTCCTGTCGTTCTTCCCCACCAAGACCCTGGGCGCGCTGGGCGACGCGGGCGCCGTCCTGACGGACGATCCGGAGATCGCCGAACAGGTGGCGATCCTGCGCCACCACGGCCGGATGGGCCGCACCGTGGACCACATCGCCGGCATCTCCAACCTCTCGGGAGCCTCCGGCACCAACAGCAAGATGGATGACATCCAGGCATCCGTGCTGCTCGGCAAGTTGCCCCGGCTCGACGCGGCGATCGACCGCCGCAAGGAACTGGCGGCGGCGTACACCGAGCAGCTGCGCGACATGCCGGGCGTCCTGCGGGTACCCACGGTGGTCGACCGCGGCGCGGTCGCGGACCCGGTCTTCTATGTGTACGTGATCGAGGTGGAGCGGCGGGACGCCCTGGTGGAGCACCTCACCCGGGAGGGCATCGGCACCGAGGTCTTCTACCCCATCCCGCTCCACCTCCAGCCCTGCTTCGCCGAACTGGGCCACCGCCGGGGCGACTTCCCGAACGCGGAGGCGGCCTGCGAGCGCACCGTCGCCCTCCCCTTCCACCCCGACCTCGCCCTCGACGAAGTGCACCGGGTGTGCGAGGCCGTCCGCCGCTTCTACACGGGGGCCGCATCATGAGGACTCTGCCCTTCTTTCCCCCCGATCTCTTCGAGGAGGACCGCGAGGCGCTGCTTTCGACCGTGCACGAGCTGGGCACGGGCCCCGGCCAGCGGTTCATCCTCGGCGAGCGCACCGCCGAACTGGAGGCGGCGCTGCGCGACATGACCGGCGCCGGCCACGTCATCGCCTGCGCCAGCGGCACCGGAGGGCTTGAACTGTCCGTGCGCGCGCTGGGCATCGGGCCGGGCGACGAGGTGATCGTGCCCGCCTTCTGCTGCCAGCCCGTGGCCAGTTCGGTGGCGAACACCGGGGCCACCCCGGTCTTCGCCGACATCGACCCGTGGACGATGGTCCTGGACCCCGACGCCACCAAGTCGTTGATCACCGAGCGCACGAAGGCGCTGATGCCGGCCCATGTCTTCTCGATCATGGCGGACATGGAGCAGCTGGGGGCGATCGCCCGCGAGCACGGTGTCGCACTGATCGAGGACGCGGCAGTCGCCCAGGGCGCCGTCCTCGACGGACGGCCCGCCGGGCGGTGGGGCGACCTCGGTGTCTTCTCCTTCTTCCAGGTCAAGGCGTTCGGCACGGCGGGCGAGGGCGGGGTGGTCCTCACCGACGACCCCGAACTGGCGCGTACCGTCCGGATGCTGCGCAACCACGGGCAGGACGGCGTCCACCGCTTCCTGCACCACCGGATCGGTCAGAACAACCGGTTCGACGAGGTGCTCGCCGCCTTCCAGCTGGACCGGCTGCCCGGCTTCGCGGACCGGCTGGAACGCCGCGCGCGGATCGCCGACTACTACACCGAGCGCTTCGAGCCGCTGCGCGACCGCGGAGTGCTCGCGCCGCCCGCCGGACGCAACGGCCGCTGCTACTACGTCTATTCGCTCCTCGTCGACCGCCGCGAGGACCTGCGCTCCTACCTGACGGAACGCCAGATCGGCAGCCACATCTACTACCCCGTGCCGCTGCCCCGGCAGCCCGCCTTCGCACCGTGGGCCGCACCGGACGGCAGCTGGCCTCACGCCGAGCTGGCCTCCGCACGCAACCTGGCCATCCCGATCTGGCCCCACCTCAGCGACGCCGAGGTCGAATTCATCGCCGACACGGTCTGCGAGTTCTACGCATGAGTACGCGGCAGCAGCCCATGGAGACCCACATGACGAGCCCACCGGCACAGCAGGAGTACGTCTTCGACCCGGTCTGGGAGAAGGAGACCGAGCGGCTTCGCACCAACGAGGCGATCTGGGACCCGGGCACCCTGGAGCGGCTCGCCGCGCTGGGTGTGGGGCCCGGCTGGCACTGCCTGGAGATCGGCGCCGGCTCCGGTTCCGTGGCGCGCTGGCTCGCCGACCGCGTCGGCCCCGCGGGCCGGGTCCTCGCCACCGACCTCCAGACCGAGCGTCTCGCGTCGCTGTCGTCGCTGCCCCAGGTGGACGCCGTACGGCACGACCTGCGGGAGGAGGACCTGCCCGAGGCGGCGTTCGACCTCGTGCACTCCCGCATGGTGCTCCAGCACCTGCCCGACAGGGCCGCCGCCGTGGCCCGCATGGTGCGCGCGCTGCGGCCCGGTGGAGTGCTGTTCCTGGAGGACACCGACTCCTCCACTCTGTTCCGCTCCGCCGTCTCGGAGGACTTCCTCCAGGACGTACGAGCCGCCGGATACGGCCTGATGCGTGAGTCGGGCCACGATCCGCGCGGCGGGCACGTCGACCACCAGCTGATGCTGGCCGCCGGCCTTGAGGTGACGGCGGAGGGCCGGGCCGTCATGGTGCGTGGCGGTTCCGACCAGGCCAGGCACTACATGCTGTGGCTGGAGTTCATGCGACCACGCATCGTCGGTGCCGGGCTCCTGGACGACGCCCGGATCGACGCGGCCCTCGCCGAGATGGCCGACCCGGCCCACCACTGGCTCAGCCAGGTGCTGATCAGCACGGTCGGGCGCAAGGGCGGGGCGGAGCCGGGACGATGACGGCGACGACCGCGGCGCCCCCGCGCCAGGGCGTCCGGGAACGGGCGGGCGCCTACGCGAAGCTGGCGAAGCTCTCCTTCTTCGACTACTACCTGTGTGTCTTCGTGGTCCTGGCGCTGCTGCCCGCCGCTGCCTGGGACGAACCGCGCACCTGGTGGGTCCTGGTGCTGTTCGACGCCGGCTGGGTCGGGGTCGTGGCGGCCACCGTCGCACTGGACGACGTCACGGGCGTGCGGGACGGCAGCGACGCCCGCAACTACGACCCGCAGGAGTCACTGCGCGCCCGGGACCGCAAACCCCTGCTCGACGGCCGGCTCACCCTGCGGCAAGCGCTGCGCTTCGGCTGGGGATGCGCCATCGGGGGCAGCGCCCTGTGGGCGCTCACCGCGCTGGTCGCACCGCACCGGCCCTGGTGGGCGCTGGCGGCGGCCGGCTTCTCGGTGGTCATCAGCGTGCAGTACTCCTACGGCCTCAAGCTCAGCTACCGGGGCGGCCAGGAGGCGGTCATCTGGCTGAGCACCGGCCTGTGCGTATTGATCCCGTTCGCCCTGCTGAACGGGGAGATGACCGGAGCGGCATGGCTGGCGTGCTTCCTGTTCGGCCTGTGGAGCCTCATGGTCTCGGTCTACTCCAACATCAACGACGTGGACGGCGACCGGGTGGCCGGCCGCCGCAACCTCGCCACGAGCGTCCCCCCGGGCGTCTACCGCGGCTTCATCGCCGGGCTCTCGCTGGCCGAGACCGGCGCGATCGCCGTCACCGCGGCGGTCGGCGCGGTGCCGTGGTGGTTCTGCGCGTTCCTGCTGCCCGTGGTGGGTCTGCGCGCCCGGCAGGCACACGCCGGGCTGGTCGCGGGCGAGGTGCTCTCGGCCCGCAAACAAGGCGTCACCATCCACCGCTGGGGCGTCGTCCTGCTGGTCGCGGCGAACCTGGCGCTCGTGCACAAAGGCTGAAAGGGCACACGATGTCCCCAACGAAGAACGACGCCGTCCCGCAGAGCTCGGGCCGCCGCGTGGTGGTGGTCGGCCAGGGGTACGTGGGCCTGCCGCTGGCCGTACGGGCCGTGGAGGCGGGCCACACCGTCGTGGGCTACGACGTGGACGGCGGCCGGATCGCCCGGCTGGCGTCGGGCGACTCCTACGTGGAGGACGTGGACGAACGGCGGCTGGCGAAGGCGCTGGAGTCCGGCGCCTACCACCCCACGACCGACGTCGCGGCGCTCGACGGCTTCGACGTGGCCGTGGTCACCGTGCCCACCCCGCTTCTCGACGACGTACCCGACCTGACCTGCATCGAGGAGGCGGCGCTCACACTGGCCGCGCATCTGCGGCCGGGCGCGCTGGTCGTCCTGGAGTCCACCACCTACCCGGGCACCACCGAGGACGTATTCGGAGCGCTGCTGCAGAAGGAGAGCGGCCTGTGCCCCGGCACCGACTTCCACCTGGGCTACAGCCCCGAGCGCATCGACCCCGGAAACCGGCGCTGGACCCTGGAGACCACCCCCAAGATCGTGTCGGGCGTGGACGCGGAGTCCCTGCGCCGCACCGCGGAGTTCTACGACACGGTGGTCGAGCGGACCGTGCCGGTGCGCGACACCAAGACCGCCGAGCTGACCAAGCTCCTGGAGAACACCTACCGGCACGTCAACATCGCGCTGGTCAACGAGATGGCGGTGATCGCACGCGAACTCGGGGTGGACGTCTGGGAAGCGATCGACGCGGCCTCCTCCAAGCCCTTCGGCTTCATGCCGTTCACGCCCGGCCCCGGGGTGGGCGGGCACTGCCTGCCCGTCGACCCGCGCTATCTCTCCTGGCGGGTGGAGCGTGAACTGGGCCGCCGGTTCCGGTTCGTCGACCTCGCCAACGACGTCAACAGCCAGATGCCGCACTACGTGGTCCAGCGCCTGGTCCAGGCCCTCAACCGGCTCCAGCGCCCGGCGAACGGCTCCCGGGTGCTGCTGCTGGGCCTCGCGTACAAGCGCAACACCGGCGACGCCCGCGAGTCGCCGGCGGTGAAGGTCGCCGAACTGCTGCTGCGCACCGGTGCGCAGGTGCACGCGGTGGATCCCCACGTACGGGAATCCGTGCCGCTGGACGCCCGGGTGCGCAGGGTGGAGCTCACCGAGGAGGAAGTGGCCGCCGCGGACGCGGTGGTGCTGCTCACCGCGCACGACGACTTCGACTACGACGTGGTGCTGCGCGGCGCCCGGCACGTCCTGGACTGCCAGCGGAGGCTGCGGCCCGCCGCCCACGTCGAGCTCCTCTGATGGCGGAGGCCCACGGCGGCCGCGCCCGGCGGGTGTGGCAGGACGCGTCCGTGTCCGCGGTCGTCGCGGGCGCCGTCGCGGTCGTCGTCTCCTTCGCGGGACCCCTGACCGTCGTGGTCCAGGCCGCGCACGCCGGCGGCCTGGACGAGGCCCACCTCTCGTCGTGGGTCTGGGCGATCGCCGTGGGCAGCGGGGTGACCGGGTTCGTACTGAGCCTGCGGTACCGCGCGCCGATCGTCGCCGCCTGGTCGACCCCGGGCGCGGCGCTGCTGGTCACCCAGCTCGACGAGGTGCCGTACGCGACGGCGATCGGGGCGTATCTGGCCGCCGCCGCGCTCACCGTCCTGGTGGGGGCGACGGGCTGGTTCGACGCGCTGATGCGGCGCGTTCCGGCCGCCGTCGTCTCCGCCGTACTGGCCGGGATCCTGCTGCGGTTCGGCCTTGATGCCTTCCGGGCCCTGGAGAGCGGTCCCGCGGTGGCCGGGGTGATGCTCGCCGGGTACGTCGTCTGTCAGCGGGTGGCGCCCCGGTATGCCATAGCGGCGCCGCTCGCCGCGGCCGTCGCGGTGGCCGGCCTCACCGGCACACTGTCCCTCGGCGACACCCGGCTGTCCCTCGCCGCCCCGGTCTTCACCGCGCCCGCGTGGCCCGGCGAGGCGCTGGTGAGCCTGACGCTGCCGCTGTTCCTGGTCACCATGTCGGCGCAGAACGCGCCGGGGGTGGGGGCCCTCAAGGCGGCCGGGTACGCGGTGCCCTCGGGGCCGCTGGTCCGTGAAACGGGTGTGGCGTCCGTCGTCCTCGCGCCGTTCGGGGCACACGCCCTCAACCTCGGCGCGATCACGGCGGCGATCTGCGCCGGCCCGGACGCACATGAGGACCGGGCCCGCCGCTATGTGGCCGGACTGAGCTGCGGGGTGCTGTACGTCGCGGTCGGCCTGTGCGGGGCGACCGTCGCCGGGCTGTTCGCGGCGCTGCCGCGGGAGCTGATCTCGGCGGCCGCGGGCGTCGCCCTGCTGGGGGCCCTGAGCGGCAGCATCTCGGGCGCGTTCGCCGAGGCGGACAACAGGACCGCCGCGATCGTCGCATTTCTCACCACCGCGTCCGGTCTCACCTTGTGGGGACTCGGAGCGGCTTTCTGGGGTTTGATCTTCGGGATGTCCTGCCGGGTGATCCTGAGGAAATCGGAGCGGAATGAGAATTCCGGTGCCGGTCGCTCGTCCCAAGATCTGGAACGGCGGCGAGAGTAATTCCAAGAAGGTGAAAAATAAGGTTCCCCGGAAGATATGCGGTCCGTATGCTCTGACCTGAGTTTCACGCATCGTGGGCTACGGGGGTAGTGTTATGCGGAATGCAATGCTTCAGTTATCGGGATACAAACAATTCACCTCCTTCGCGATCGGGATATCCCCATGACCGCCGGGGCGCTCGGCGCCGGTCAACTGTGCCCCCGGCCGACCCTCGACCTGCGGTCCCGCGTACCCGGCCACCGCGACACGCTGATCGGACGCGACCTTGAGGTCCTCACCCTCTCCGCACTGCTCGGCGAGGAAGCACACCGGCTGATCACCCTGACCGGCCCCGGCGGTGTCGGCAAGAGCCGGCTGGCCTGCGCCGCCGTGGCCGACGCCCGGATCGCCCGGGTCGCCTATCTGGACCTGCACGGGACCACCGGGTGCGACGGCCTGGCCGAGACCCTGGCCGCCCTCCTGCCGGACGAGCCGTGCCTGTTGGTGCTCGACGGCTGCGAACAGGCCGCCGACGCCACGGCCGCCGCGGTCGACATCCTGCTGAGCCACGCGCCCGCACTGCGCGTCCTCGCCACCAGCCGCCGCCCGCTGCGCCTGTACGGGGAGCGGTTCCTCCCCGTACCCCCGCTGCCGGCCCCGCCCTCGCCGTACCGGCAGGACGTTCTGCAACTCCAGGACTACGCCGCGGTGGAGCTGTTCGTCGACCGGGCCCGGGCGATCGACCCGTCGTTCGCGCTGACCGCGCAGAACGCCCGGGCGGTGGCGGAGATCTGCACCCGCATGGACGGACTGCCGCTGGCCATCGAACTGGTCACCGAGAAGCTGCGGCTCTTCCCGGTGGACAGCCTGCTGACCCGGCTCCGCGAGGGCCGGCCGGTGCTGGGCGGCTACCACGCCGCGCGCTCGCCGCTGCACCGCAGCGTCCACTCGATCACCGAGCACAGCTTCCGGCTGCTCGACGAGGAGCAGCGCGCCCTGCTCACCCGCCTCTCGGTCTTCACGGCCGGTACGAACCTCCCCACCGCCGAGGAGTTCTGGGAGCTCCCCGCGCACCGGACGGAACAGGCGGTGGAGGCGCTGGTCGGCCACCATCTGCTGCGGGTGACGCCGGGCGGCGGGGAGCCACGGTTCACGATGTTCAACACCGTCCGCGAGTTCTGCCTGGAGCGGCTGTCGGCCACCGGCGAACTGCCGGACGCCCGGCGTCGGCACGCCGAGCACTTCCTGTCGCTCGCCCTGGAGGCGGAGCCCCACCTGACGGGGCCCCAGCAGGCCAAGTGGCTCCAGCGCCTTGCCCCGCTGCACGAGGACCTGCTTGCCGCACTGGCCCATCTGGAGACGAGCGGCCGCCGGCTCGACGCGGCGCGCGCCACCCTCGCCCTGCACCGCTTCTGGCTGGTGCGCGGTCACCTCGACCTCGGCGAGCAGTGGCTGGCCAAGGCGGCGGAGGCGTTCGTCGCCGCCCCCGGGCACGAGGAGCCGTCCGCGCGGGCCCACGCGGCACGGGGCGAGGTGGCCCTGGCGCGCGGCAGCGTGCGGCTGGCGGCGGACTGCTTCTGGCGCGCGGCCTGCGCCTTCCGCGAGCAGGGCGACACCGCCCACGAGCGGGCGGCGCTGGCGTGGCTCGCCTTCACCCACCAGCCCGCCGGGCCCGAGGCGATCCGCAAGGCCGCGGCGCAGCTGCTCCGTGTGGCGTCCGACGAGGGGGCGACCGTCGAGGTGGCGAACGCCGCCCTGCCGCTGGCGGCCGGGAGCTGGTCCACCGACGCCAAGCTCACCGCCGACCTGCTGGACACGGCCGACACCCTGTTCATGCGGGCGCGGGACGTCCGGGGCGAAGGGCTGGTCCTCGGCCTGCGCGGCGCGGTGGCCGACGCGCGGGGCGATCAGACGCTGTCGGAGCGGTTGCTGTGGGAGGGCCTGTACCGGCTGCGGTCCATCGGGGAGCACATGGTGCTGCCCTCGGTGCTGGAGGGGCACGCGGTGCATGTGTGGCGCCGGCTGCCGCACCAAGGACACCGCGTGGCGCGGCTGCTCGCGGCCGCGTCCGCGCTGCGGGAGTCGACCGGGGCGCATCCGCCGTTGCTCGTCCACGGCGCGGCCGCCGCCCTGCCCGACGCGCGCCGCCAGCTGTCCGGATCCGAGTACGCGGCGGCGTGGCGGGAGGGGCGGGTGCTCTCCGCCGTCGCGGCCGCGGGCGAGGCGCTCGCCTTTGGTCCGCCGCCCGCCGGGTCCGCGTCGGCGGACCACCGTCCGGCGCAGCTCACGGCCCGTCAGTACGAGGTGGCCGAGTTGGTCAGCCAGGGGATGACCAATCGCCAGATCTCGCAGCGGCTACGCTTGTCGGAGTGGACCGTGGTGAACCACGTCAGGGAGGTCATGCGCCGCCTCGACGTGCCGTCCCGCCTTCATGTGGCGAAGTGGGTGCTGGGGCGGGAGTACCGCGACGCGGTGGACACCGTGGCGGAGTGACCGCCCCTCGGCCGCCGGTCAGCGGGCGGCCGGGATCCGGCGCAGCTTCTCCGGGTTGCGTACGGCGCGTACGGCGGTGATCCGGGGACGGTCGCCGACCAGGTCGACGTCGACGGCGACCACGGCGAACACCCCTGCCGGTGTGGCCAGTACGGCGGCGGGCGCGCCGTCGTACTGCTCGTCCATCCGGACCACGAGCCCGGCCGGATAGCGGCCCGCGGTGGACGCGAAGTACTCGGCGACCGCGGAGGCTCCGTGCAGCGGGACGCGCGGGGTCTCCGCGTGGCCGTTGCCGTCCGCCCACATGGTCACGTCAGGGGCCAGCACCGTCATGAGCGCCGCCACGTCGCCGCCGAGGCAGGCGGCGACGAAGTGCTCGGTGATCTCGCGGACCCGCCGGCGGTCCGACTCGAAGCGCCGGTTCCGCAGCCGGACATGGCGCCGGGCGCGGCTGCCGAGCTGTCGTACGGCCTGTTCGGTGCGGTCGACCGCCTCGGCGACCTCGGGAAAGCTGAACCCGAACACCTCGTGCAGCACGAACACCACCCGCTCCAGCGGGGACAGCGTCTCCATCATCACCAGGACGGCCATGCTCAGTGACTCGCCGAGCAGCGAGGACTCCACCGCGACGTCGGACGAGACCAGCAGCGGTTCGGGCAGCCAGGGCCCGACGTACTCCTCGCGTCGGGTCCGGCTGCGGCGCATCTCGTCGATGGAGGTCCGGGTGACGGCCCGGACCAGGTAGCCGCGCGGATCGGCGACGGCGTCCGGGTCGACGCGCTGCCACCGCAGCCACGTCTCCTGGACGACGTCCTCGGCGTCGGCGACGGTACCGAGCATGCGGTACGAGATGCCGAACAAAAGCTGCCGGTACCGTTCGAACGGATCCGAGGTGCCGGATCGCTCGGAGACGGCTGTCGCCTCGGCCATGACTCTCCGTTCCACGTGCACTCAGGTTCAGGACGCGCCGCCGTCGATCGCCGACTGCCCTGCCGAGTCTACAATCCCGGGCCTCCACCCCTCGTGCCGAATCCTGCCGTTCTCCATGCGGAATCCACCGATTCCGTCTGCGGAATTCCTTTACCGGATCAGTTCGTGTTCAGTAAATGCGACGGGCCGATAGGGAGCACGGAAAGAATTCGGCTAGTCCCTGGCCCGGGCGACATCCGCCTTCGCGGCCGGCTCCGCGGCCGGTTCCGGTTCGGGACGCGGGGCCGGCGGCAGGAGCATGGCGAGTGCGGAGCCGACGACCGCCACCGCGACCGTCAGGAACAGCCCGTAGCGCACCGCGTCGGTGAGCCCGTCGGCGTACATCGAGTCCGTCAGCCGGCCTGCCTGCTGTCGCACCTCCTCCGGGACGCCCTCGGCGGCGAGCCGGTTCTGGAGCAGGGCACCGACCGCGGCACCTCCGACGACCGCGCCGATCTGCCGGAACGTGGTGAACATGCCGGAGGCGACACCGGTCAGCCGCGGCGGGATCTCCTGCATCGCGAGCGTGCTGGTGGGCGCGAAGACCAGACCCATGCCGACACCGAAGACCACCTGGCCCGGAATGATGGCCCACACGCTGGAGTCCGGCCGGGCCATGACGGCGGTGAGGGCGATACCGGCTCCGAAGATCAGCAGCCCCGGGATGAGGAGCTTGCGGCCGCCCAGCTTGCCGACGGCGCCGCCGGCCAGGGGCGCCACGAACATCGAGACCAGCGGCCCGGGTACGAGGGCGAGACCGGCCTCTCCCGCGGAGAGCCCGAGCACGGACTGCAGATAGAGGGTGAGCGGCAGCAGCACCCCGATGGAACCGAACAACAGCATCGCGCCGAGCAGGGCCGAGACGGTGAACCCGCGGCTGCGGAACAGCTCGAACGGCACCAGCGGACGTCGGTCCTGACGGGCCCTCTGGTGCACCGCGAAGACCCCGAGGAGCGCGACGCCGAGCACGAGGACCAGCGGGATGCTGAGGAAGGACTCGATGGTGCCCCAGTCGTAGCGCTCGCCCTCGATCAGCCCGTACACGATGAGGGTGAGGCCCGCTGTGGACAGGAGGGCGCCCGACAGGTCCAGCGAGGACTGCTGCCCCGCCCGGACGTCGGGCACCACGACGAGCGCGCCGATCAGTGCCGCCGCGCCGATCGGGAGATTGATGAAGAAGATCCAGCGCCAGTCGAGGCCGGAGACCAGCGCGCCGCCGACGGTCGGCCCCGCGACCGTGGCCAGACCCGCGACGGCCGACCACACGCCGAAGGCCGCCCCGCGCCGCTCCGCCGGGAAGACGGCGCTGATCAGGGCCAGGGTCTGCGGCATCATCACCGCGGCGCCGAGCCCCTGGACCGCCCGGGCCGCGATCATCTGCCCCGGGGTGTCCACGAGGCCGCACACCACCGACGCCAGAGTGAAGACCGCGAGTCCGGCGGCGAAGACCCGCTGCGCCCCGAAGCGGTCGCCGAGCCGCCCGGAGAGCAGCAGCAGCGCCGCGAAGACGAGCATGTAGGCGTTGGCGAACCAGAGGATGTCGTCCAGTGACGCGCCGAGCCCCGCCGCCATCTCGGGAATGGCGATCGTGACGATCGTCGTGTCCAGCAGCGTCATGAAGGAGCTCGCGCAGAGCACCGCAAGCACCAGCCAGGGGCTCCGCTGCCGAGTGTGTGGTGCGTCCGTGACCATCCCGCGGCCTCTCGTTCGTCGTCGTGTGAGGTGCTTCAACAGGACCGACGCAGCCGGAGGCGAAACCGTGACATGGGCGCGGAAGGAATCCTGGGAAGGGGCGGGCCTGTCACACTTCGCGGCGCCGCTGCGTCGGTACTGGTGAGAGTGAAGGCAGCGCACCACGACACAGGAAAGGCAGGAGCGGACATTGAACGGCGAGACGCTCATTCAGCGATACATCCGGGCCCTCGGGGAGCAGGACTGGGACGCTCTCACCGAGCTCTACGACGAGGACGCCGTCTTCTACACGCCCCTCAAGTGGGGGGTCAAGGGCGTCCCGTTCATCCTTCAGTTCTGCAAGGCCGTGCACCAGGGGTTCCCCGGCGTACGGGTGGCCCTGCACGACGAGTTCTCCAACGCGGACGGCACCCGGGTGGCGTTCCGCTTCTCGATGCACTGGCACAACACCGGCCCGTTCCTCGGGCAGGAGCCCACCGGCGAGCGCGGGACGAGCATCGAGGCCCACACCGTGCGGGTCCGTGACGGCCGCATCACCGAACAGGTCGTGGCCGTGGGGTCGTTGCACCTGCCATACATCCAACTCGTGCGCTGGGGCATGGAGTTCCCCCGCGACCTGGTCGACCCCGCGCCCGAGATCGTATCCGCACCCCATGACGGGGGAACGCGTGGCTGAGCCCGCCGCTTCCCCCGCCCCCGGACCGGGCGCACCCGGGCCGCGCGATCCGGGCGCCGGGGAGATCCCCTTCGGGACCCGGCCCCCCGAGGACGTCGCCACGCGCATGCGCGAGCGCGGCTGGTGGCGCGACCGGTCCATCATCCAGGACCTCCTCGACACGGCCGCCGAGCACCCCGACGCACCTGCCGTCGTCGCCGCCCGCACGGACGCGGCCGACCCGGTCACCATCGGATACGCCGAACTCGCGGGCCACGCCGAGCGGTTCGGCGCCGCCCTGCTGTCCCTGGGGATCCGCCGCGGCGACCGGGTCGCCTTCCAGCTCCCCGGCTGGTGGGAGGCCGCGGCGCTCACCCTGGCCTGCGCGTGGACGGGCGCCGTCGCGGTGCCGCTGCTGCCCACGATGCGCAGCCGGGAGACGGAGCGCCTGCTCCGGATGACAGGGGCGAGCCTCTGCGTCGTCCCGGACACCTGGAACGGATACGACTACGCTGCGGCCCTCGAAGAGATCGCGCCCGGGCTCCCCGAGCTGCGCCACCTCGTCGTCCACGGAGACCAAGTGCCCGACGGGGCCGTCGACTTCGCCGCGCACTTCCTGCACACCGCGCACGAGGCCCGGCTGCCGCACCCGATCGAGGTGCCCTCCGGACGCGACCTCGACTCCGTGATCCTGGTGATGTTCACCTCCGGCACCACCGGCGAGCGCAAGGCCGTGCTGCACACCGAGAACACGCTCCACGCCGGGACCGCAGCGGCGTCCGACGCCGCCGAGCGGGGCTGGGACAAGGGTGAGGTGTTCTGCTCGCCCCACCCCGTCTCGGGGCTCGCCGGTCTCCTGTACTGCCTCTGGGGGCCGATCCTCGCCCGGGGCACCGGCGTGTACCTGGACACCTGGAACGCGGCGGAACAGCTGAAGCTGATGGCGAAGGCACGGGTCACCCAGGTGTTCGCCGCACCGCCCTTCGCGACCCAGCTCGTCGAGGCCCAGCGGGCCGACCCGCACGAGCTGCCCGCCCTGCGGTTCGTCATGTGCGGGGGCGCGCCCGTGGTGCCGAAACTCGTGGCCGACGTCACCGACGCCTTCGCGGTGCCGGTGCGCACCTGCTGGGGGATGACCGAACTCGGCATGGGCATCCGCACTCCGGAAGGGGGGCCGCCGGCCGGTGCCGTCCGCAGTGACGGGCGTCCCCTCGCGGGCCTGGAGATCTCCCTGCGCGAGGTCCCGGGGGAGGACGGCGTGCACCGGCTCTGGGTCCGTGGCCCCTCCGTCTGCGTGGCCGTGTGGTCGCCCGGTGCGGACGGCGGTACGGCGCGGCCGACCTGGACGCGGGACGAAGGGTGGATGGACACCGGCGATCTGGTCCGCGACGACGGCGCGGGCGGTGTGCGCTTCGAGGGGCGGGCGAGCCGCCGGGTCGGCGGGCCGTACATGATCCCCGTGGCGGACGTCGAGGGGGAGATCCTGCACCACCCCGACGTGCGCGAGGCCGTGATCATCGGCTACAGCGGGGAGGACGGCCAGGAACACGCCTGCGCGGTACTCGCGCCCCGCGCGGACCGGACGCCCGACCTGGCGGAGCTGCGCGCGTTTCTCGCCGGGCGCGGAATGACGGAGTGGTACATCCCCGAACGGGTCGTCGCAGTCGCGGAGCTTCCCAAGAACGAGAACGGAAAGGTCCTCGTCGGGGAATTGCGCCCGCTGCTGGCCCGGGAGCCCGTCTCATGACCCCGGCCGGGCGGGCGTCCGACGACCGCCCGGCACACCGGGAGGCGGCCTCGGCCACGGGCGTGTCCAGGCCCTGGCGTCGCCCGCCTCCCGGCCGCTACCGCGTCTGCCGCTGAGCCACCCACTGGGCGATGTGGACGCGGGACGGCACGTCCAGACGGCGCATGATGTGCCGTACGTGATTCACCACGGTCCACTCCGACAGGTTGAGCCGAGCGGCGATCTGCCGGTTGGTCAGTCCGTTGCTGACGAGCAGGGCCACCTCGTACTGGCGGGCCGAAAGGCGCGCGGAGTCGGGTGCCGCGGACGGCGGGGGCCCGGTGGGCAGCGGCGCGGCCAGCGCCTCCTGGGCCGCGGCCCACGGAGACAGCGCCCGCCCCTCCCGCCGTACCGCCTCGTACTCCGGGCCGGAGCAGAACTCGCGCAGCTCCCGCGCGGCGGAGGCGGGCACGGCCGCGGCCGGGAGCGGGTTCGCCCCGGTCGCCTCCCGGATGGCCGCCGATGCGGCGAGTATCCTCGCGATCCGCTCGCCCTGCTCCGGCAGGCGCTGCCACAGCAGATAGGCGCGGGCTTCCAGGGCCGGAGGCAGCATGGTGCACTCCCCGACGGCCTGCAGCCGGAGCAGGCCCTCGTGGAGCAGGCTCTCCGCCCGCTCCTGATCGCCGCGCGCGATGCTCACATCGGCGCGCTGGACCAGCACGAGTCCTTGGCCGCGTACGTCCTGCGCCCGCGCGTACACGGTCTCCGCCGCGTCGAGCAGCTCCGAGGCCAGTTTGGCGTCCGTCCGGCGGGTCTGCGCGGCGAGTGCGAGTGCCGCCTCCCCGACCTCTTCCGCCGCCGGGGACGTCCGCGCGGCCGTGAGGACGTGCTCCGCCGGGGCGCGGGAGCCGGCGGATGCCGTGTCGGGCCGCGCCGCGGCGAGCCGGGCGCGGGCGGTCAGCTCCAGATGGTGCTGCCCGCACTCCGCGTAGGCGATGGCGGCCCGCTGGAAACAGTCCGCCGCGAGACGGCTGTCCCCGGCGGCCATGGCGAGGGCGCCTCGCGCGGCCTCGGCCCGCGCGGTGAGGTGCCGATGCCCGGCGCCGGTGAGCAGCACGGCCGAGGCGTCCGCCAACCACCGCTCACCGCAGGCGAGGTGACCACGCGTCAGCCAGTACCGGCGCAGGGCGAGCGCGGCCAGGGCGGTGTCGTGCTGCCGCCCCCGCGCGGTGAGATGGGAGAGGGCGGCCCGGACGTTGTCGTGGTCCGTCGCCAGCCGGCCGAGCCATGCGCGCTGCCGGGGCCCGGCCAGGTGCGGTTCCGCCCGCAGCACCAGCGCAAGGAAGTGCTCGGCGTGCTGGTCGCGGACCTGGTCCAGGGTGCCGGCCGCTTCGAGCCGCTCCAGACCGGACTCCCGGACGATGTGGTACATCGAGCACCGCGTCTCCGTGTCCGCGGTGTGCACGCGCAGCAACGCGTGGGCGGCCAGGGCCTCGACGGTCTCCTCGGCCCTGTCGGCGGGCAGGCCCCAGAGCTCCCCGACGGTGGTGAGGCTCATGCTGCCGACGGCCACCGAAAGCCGGGTGAGGAGATCGAGCCGGCGCTCGTCGAGCCGGTCGTAACTGCGCTCCGAGATCGCGCTGATGGAGCGGTGCCGGGGCGAGCGTGCCGGGTGGCTGCCCCCGAGGACCGGCCTGCCGTCCCGCAGCCGGGTCAGGAGGACGTCGAGGTCGAACAACCGCAGCCGGTTCGTGGCGAGTTCGATGGCGAGGGGGATGCCGTCGAGGCGGGCACAGATCTCGGCGACGGTCCGGGCGTTGTCCGCGGTGAGGGTGAAGGAGGGGACGATCCTCCTGGCCCGGTCGAGGAAGAGCGTCACCGCCGGGTGCTCCTGGAGCTCCGACACGTCCTGGTGGTAGGGAGGCGAGGGCACGGACAGCGGCCGCACAGGGACCACCTGCTCGCCGCGGACCCGCAGCGGCCGGCGGCCGGTGGCAAGGACCCGCAGCAGGGGCCGCTCGTCGAGGAGCGCGTCGACCATGGCCGACGCGGTGTCCCCCGACGGCTCGAAGCCGTCGAGGACCAGCCAGGCCTCGGCCGACGGCGGTGGTACGTCCATGGCCTCGGCCAGCGCCTGGGAAGCCTCGATCTCATGGGCGTCCACATGCCGCACGACGGGCGGCGCGGCGTGCGCCACCGCGGCCTCGGCGAGCCGTGTCTTGCCGACGCCGCCGGGCCCGACGAGGGTGATCAACCGGGCTGTGGGCCGGCCGAGTCGCGCGGAGAGGTTCACGAGGTCGAGGCTGCGTCCGACCAGGGGAGTGCGCGCCGACGCCGAGGGCCGCGACGCGTGTCCGGAACGCATGCCCGGCGGCTTTCCGCCCCAGGCCGCGCATTGTGCCTTCATGGGCAGACCTTGGTTCCGCGCGATTGGTTCTCGGTCGTGTTCCCCTGTGCATTGATCATTTCTGCCGCCCCCGTAGATCTTGAGAAAAGAATCTTGACGCCAAAACCGCGCTGTTGGTTTGTTATTTGAGTCTATGGGTTGGCGCGTCGGTTCCGCATGAACCTTGCGCGGCTCCCCGGTGAGCAATTGCCTTGCGCATGACCGGGATTGGCCCTCGTCCCGGATCCCGTGCGTGTCACAGTGTTGGTCGAGCGTCCAAGGCCGACCGGGGGGAGCCATGCTGCGCATCCATTTCACTGGCAGTGATGTGGAGAACGTGAGGCTTGCCCGGCGACCGGACCCACTGTGGGAGATCGTGTGCAGCTTGTGCCGTTTGCAGACCCGTGAGGGTGCCCTCGCCTTCGCGCCGTGGCGGCGGATGGCCGGCGGCCTGATCCGCCGGGGCGAGGAGGCCCGAGGGGTGGCGTCGGCGCTGTCCAGTCTGGTCCCGCGTGCCGCGTACTTCCCGGACTTCCTCACCCCGCCCGTCGAAGGCGGCCCCCCTGAGCTGCGGGAGGGCGTCGACCGGGTGCTCGCGACACCGAGGCGCCGACTGCGCCACGAGCTGGCCCTGCTGTCGGCGAGCGGCGGACGGCCCTGGGCGGGCGCGGAGCTGGCGCGCGGTGACACGACTGCGCTGACGGCGCTGGGCGGGAACCTCCGTACCTACCACCGGGAGTTCATCGCGCCGGTGTGGCGGCACATCGACGCGGCCACGGCGACGGACCGGGCGCTGCGCACCCGTGCCCTCGTGGACGGCGGGACGCGGGCGCTGTTGGACAGTCTGCGGCCGATGGCGGTGTGGGAGCCGCCCGTGCTGACGGTCGACTACCCGGTCGAGTACGACCTGCGCCTCCAGGGCCGGGGCCTGCTGCTCGTCCCGTCGTACTTCTGCTGGCGGCGCCCCATCACACTGGCCGACAGCGAACTGCGGCCCGTACTCATCTACCCGGTCGACAAGACGCCGCCATGGTCCACCGCCTCCCCGGCGTCGCTGGCCCGCCTGCTGGGGCCCACCCGCGCCGCGCTCCTGTACGAGGCCGCCGTGCTCGCCTGCCCCACCACCTCCGAACTCGCCCACGCGACAGGGGTATCGCTGCCGAGCGTCAGCCAGCAGCTCGCCGTGCTGCGGGAGGGCGGACTCATCGCGTCCCGACGCGACGGCAAACGCGTCCTGCACACCGCGACGCCCCTGGGGCATCAGCTCCTCGGCAGTCGCTGAGACGCCACCACCCGCCCGACGTTTTGGCCGGAGCCAAAACCACATGCGCTGCGATTCCCGGGCCGCCCAGGCTGTGCACGGAGGACACGAACCACACCGCGCACGACCGAGGAGGCAAGCACATGCTGATCAAACACTCCGTACTCGCGACGGCCGTCGCCCTGGCCTCACTGACGGCGACCCTGGCAGCCACCCAGGCCCAGGCGGCCCCGGTGTCGCCAGAGGCGGTCTCACCGACGGTCAAGCCCGCACCCGAGAGGGTCTTTCACACGACGGACGGGCTGAGCTCCTGCCCGAAGGGCCGCTTCTGCACCGAGACATGGGACGAGGCGAAGAAGAGCTGGAAGATCCACGTGTTCTGGCAGTGCGGACTCTACGAGCTGACCAACTGGGAGCGCGTGGGCGCCTACATCAACAACCAGGACGGTGCGTACGCCAAGGTGCTCAACAAGGAAAGGAAACTCGTGTGGCCGGAGATAGCGCCGAACAACAAGAAAAGCTGGGGCAACTGGTCGGACGCGTGGTTCATCCGCCCTTGCTGACGGACCCCCGCCGCACGTGAAGCTCCCTTCGCCCTCGTGCGGGAATTTCGTGCGGTGATACGGAGAACTCCGCCGGCATTGGGGCTTCGCGACGAACTTCAGCTCTTCGCTCTCGTCTGGCGTCGCAGGCATGCAGTCGCAGGCATGCATCCGAGGAGGAGCCGAAGGTGACCGAAGATCTGCACGAGCCGTGGTCGGCGCCGACACGCCCAACGACCTGCTCATGTCGGTGGTGGAGCGGCCCCCGCACCGCTGGGCGGAGTTCTTCCGTGAACGGCGGCTTCCGCAGCTGCGCGAGGACGGCGTGGACATACAGGTCCTTCCGGTGTTCGTGGACGACCGGTTCCGGCCGGAGGGAGCGCTGAACCGCACCCTGCGGATGGTCTCGCTCGCCCACTGGGGGCGCTCCGCGCTCGCCGACGGCAGCGGGGAGGGCGCCACCGGCTCCCGGCTCACCGGCGCCGGTGTCGCGGCGCTGCGGGAACTGGAGCGCCTCGGCGCCGTGTTCGCCATCTCGCATCTGTGGGCGGCCGGTGTCGGCGCCGAGCAGGTCGGCATCGGCCCGGACTTCCTGCGGGAGGTCGCCGCGGACATCACCTCACCGTGCTGCGACGGCGGCGACCGCACGGGGGTCGCCTTCGACGCCTCGCTGCCCCATCACACGGACGAGACTGGTGCCATGGAAGAGGTCAACGTCGTCGTCGCCCACTCCGAACGCGCGACCCTGCGCGTAGGTGACGTGTTCCTGAAGGTGGACGCCGATCAGGCCCGCGTCGACGTCGAGGTCGACGCGATGGCCCTCGCGCCGGTCCCGACTCCGGAGGTCCTGTGGCGCAAGCCGCCCGTGCTCGCGATCGCCGCGCTCCCGGGGACGACGCTCGGCCGCCTCGGCGAGCCGTCGACCGCGTCGCCGGCGGCGTGGTCCGCGGCGGGCGCCGCCATCCGTGAGTTGCACGACGCACCCTTGCCGCCCTGGCCCGGCCGGGCCGGCCGGGGCCGCGACGAGTTGACGGCGGAACTCGACGGCGAGTGCGAGTGGCTCGTGACGAACGGCGTCCTGCCCGCCGACCTGGTCACCCGCAACCGCCGGATCGCCGAGGCCGCGCTCCGGCCGTGGACTCCGGCGTTCACGCACGGCGACCTGCAGATCGCGCACGTATTCGTCGACGGCGACGACGCGATCACGGGCATCATCGACTGGTCCGAAGCGGGCCGGGGCGACGCCCTGTACGACCTCGCCACCTTCACACTCGGCCAGGAGGAACACCTCGGTGACGTCATCGCCGGCTACGGCACCGATGTCGACGTCGACATCGACGTGATCCGCGCGTGGTGGTCGTTGCGAAGCCTGCTGGCCGTCCGCTGGCTGGCCGAGCACGGCTTCGATCCGACCGCGCCGGGCTGTGAGGTCGACGTGCTGAGATCCCGGATGTGAGGCCGGCCGCACGGGCAACCGGAAGAGCCAAAGCCCTGCGACGGCGGGATCCGGACGAGCCCGCGGAATCGGAGGATCGGAGCCCAGAACGTCGCTGTAGTCGCTAGCGTGGCGGCACAGTGGAGGGAGGCAACCAAGCTGATGGCGACGCTGGTTGTGGGATTTCGGCTCGGCAATGACACGACCGGCCGGCAAGTGACGGTACTGGTGACCGAGTCAGGTGTCTTGCACCGCGCCCATGGCCCCTACGGGAAGGCTCCGAGACTGTCCCGGCCCGAACCGTCGAGCGCGCTGATCCACGAGAGCCCCGTACGCAGCGGCGAGAGCCCCTTGGCCCGCCCCATCCTCCACCTGCGGGAGCACCACGCCGACTACACCAAGAGGGGCTATACCCGCCCCCTCATCCCGCCGGGCGTCGTACGCCTCGACACCGAGGAGCACCCACCCCACCACAGGCTGCCGCACCCTGAGTTGATGGAGGCTTTCATCGGGGCGGCTCCCCACACGCCGCAGCCCCTTGAGTCCGCCATCACGGCCTTCCGCGCCAGTTGCCGGTGGGGTGGGCCGTCACCGGCGGGGGAGTGAGACTGCACGTCGGCAGAGCGGGCGAGACCCTCGACCGGGCAGCGGTGATCGAACTGCATGCGGCTCTCAGCGCGTGGTTGCGCTTCACAGAGAAGCCCGTCGGCGGTTAGTCGTTGGGGTTCCGGAACCTCGGCCTGAAGGTGCGGTTGCTGCCGCGGGGTTGGTCCTATCCGTGCTGTTCCGCGTAGTGCGCGCGGAGCAGGTCGATCCCCCAGTCGTGGCGCAGGTGGCGCCAGACCGAGTGGGCGTGGTTGCCGTTGTCCTGAGTGTTGTCGTACTCGATGAGGAAGTCGGGGGCTCGGACGCAGTAGTAGTGCTGATCGCCAGGCGCCCGGCCGCCTGCCCAGGCGAAGGTGAGGGCGTCCAGCCCCCTGGCCACGGTGTCGTCCCAGCACTGCCGCGCGTACGCCGTCGGCGCGCGGTCGAGGTAGCGGCGCACCAGGCGTTCCAGGAGCCGGCGTTGATCTGGCGTCATGTCGCCGTGCGTGAGTCCCGTCGGCAGCCGGGCGGGGTCGGCGAACGGGTCGTCGCGGGTCAGGATGTCGTCCGGCGCCACACTGTCGAAGACCGCGACCGCCTGCCGGTCGGGGTCGAGGTCCGTGACCAGTTCCCTGGCCAGGTCCTCCTCGGGCCCCAGCAACCGACGGCCCGCCAGCGGCCCCTGTGCGACACGCGCCGGCTCCGCACCGATGAAGTGCGGGGTCACCCGGACGCCCGTGCCCGTGACCAGTACGTGTACTGCGAGGTGGTGGCCGTTCATGCGCCACGCCCAAGGGGCGTCGCCGTCCGGGTCGCCGAGCAGCCGCAGCCAGTAGCGGTCGGGGGCTCCCGCGGCGCCGGCCATGGCACGGCGGTGCCGCTCCACCTCGATCGCGCCGCGGGCCAGCTCCGCTCCCGTCGCGCTGTGCGCCGCGGCGAGCAGCCCGTCCACCGCGGCGCGCTGCCCGGCGTCGAGTCCCTCGGTGGACAGCCCCGGACGCGCACCCGGCAGGTACGTCCACTCGCGCAGTTCGGGCGCGTCCAGCCGACCGGGGCCCGCCCGCAACTCACGTACCTGCTCCGGCTCCAGGACGGACAGGAACGCGTGCGCCGCCTCCCGCATGTCCGCGGCCGTCGCCACCCAGGAATCCCCGTCCACCGTGTCTCCTCCGCCTCGCCCGACGTGCGCGTACACGGGGCGGTGTCGCCCCTGTGACCCATGGTGCGTCATTCGGCGGCGACGGGCCCAGCTCTCGGGCGACGGGCCCCGTTCCGGGGCCACGGACCTCGTTCCCACCCATACCGGCGGGCCGGGCATGATGTCCGGCACAGGGCGGCGATCCGTCGCCTCGGCCGAGGAACATCCGAGAGGCGGCTGGCGTGTTCGTCCTGCTCATGTACGGTGCACTGCTTGCCGCGCCCCTCTGGGCCATCGCGGTCGCGGTCAAAGTGGTGTCCGTGGCCCTGCCCGGGCGTCGCCCGGACTGGGGCCGGGATCTGCTGTGCTGGAGCGCGGGCATGGCGGCGGCCGCGGCCGTCATCACCTACACGATCGGGCTCGGTTCGGTCCAGTGGGAGGCGAGCGAAGCCGAGTCGGGCGCGTCGTCGTCGCCGGCCGTTCCCTGCCGTTCGCTCCCGCCCGGCACCCTCGACCGGCTCGCCGGGCACGAACCGTCCTACGTCCCGCTGGGTTTCGACTGCCTACTGGACGACGGAAGCGTGGTCGCGGGAAGCGGCCCCTACACCTTGCTGAACGCCGTGGCGGCCGCCTTCGCCCTCGCGGCGGTGCTGGCGCTCATCACGGTGGGTTTCGTGGACGAGCACCGCGCGAGGTCAGCGCGGCGAGGGGGCGTCCCGGAGGGCGGAAGTACGGGCAGCCTCTCGGCGTGACACGGGTCGCGCGTCTTCGTCGTCTTCGCCGCTGCCCCTCCGGCCAGCATGGTGGCGATGACGTCGCGGCGCCGTCCGGTCTCAAGCTCAGAGGCGGCGACAGTGGAAGATGCCCCAGCGCAGCTGTCCTCGGTGCGCCGCGTCGACCCACAGGGACAGACTGTTCAGTAGCGTGTCGACGTAGTCGGGGCTGATGACCGTGCGCAGTTCCTGTTCGCGGTGGCGGGTCTCCTCGGTGAGGCGCTCGTAGTGGTTGCCGATCTGGTCGCTGAGATCGTCGAAGTCGACATCCGACATGCCGAGCGCCGCGAGCGAACTGCGGTAGAACTCCGGTGTGGCCAGCTCGTCCACCTGCAGCCGGGACACGACGGGGCGCAGCGTCCGGGCGGAAGTGCCCTCGTCGGCCATCAGGTCGGTGAAGACCAGGGCCCCTCCCGGTTTGAGGACACGCACGGCCTCGGCCAGGGTGCGAGTGCGGTCCGGGCTGTGGCAGAAGGCTTCCTGGGACCAGACGACATCGAAGCGGCCGTCCTCATGGGGGATGTCCTGGAACGATCCCGTGACCACGTCGATGAGGCCGTCCAGCCCACGCTCGGTGTTGACGGCGCGGTGGTGTCGGTTCTGTGTCTCGCTGATGTTCAGGGCGGTGACCGGGCAGCCGAAGGTGGCGGCCAGGCAGCGGGCCGGGCCGCCGTAACCGGACCCGATGTCCAGCACTGCGGCTTCGGGTGTGAGGAGGTCGGCGACCTTCTCGGCCACCCGTTCCACCGTGCGGCGGGAGGCGTCCGCGACCGCCTCGCCCGCATGCGTATAGATGCCGTTGTGAATGTCTTCGCCGCCCCATACGTAGGCGTAGAACGTGTCGACGTCGCTGCTCTCGTAATAGTCGCGGGCCACGTCCTCGCCACGCGAACCACCGTGGTACGGCATGGATTTGCCTCCAATGATCGCTGCTGCGGTCCGGTCGTCGGACTCAGTCTCGCGACTGCGCCGCCCGCCTGCACAGGAACCGAATGAGTGACCGGTTCAGGACGCGTGGACCCGGGGCCGGCCCGGCGCCGTCGCGGGGACCGAAACGTCCTGGTGCTCACGCACGGCCGCCTGTGGCGGTTTTCCGATCGAGACGTCTGTGGCCGGTGACAAGGCGCCACGCGTCGATGTCCTGATAGCGCCGCGGGCCCGAGTGGCCCTTTATCGTGCTGCCGACCAGGTGGAGGCGTTCGGTCTGCCAAGGGTGTCCGGTGAAGCCGTCGAGGCAGGCGGCCGCAGCCGTTACGGACGCGTTGTCGTAGCGGCGAGCGCGGGCCAGCGTGAGGTGGGGACGCAGCGGACGGTCGACGAAGGCGACGTCGCAGTCCCTGAGCCGTGCCCGTACCGCTTCGGTGAGCTCGTGCAGTCCGTCGAGATCGCCCTTGATGCCGCTCCACAGCACTCGCTCGTCGAAGTGCCCGCCACCCACCAGCGCCAGTTCGAGTGAGGGGCGGGCGGCTGCCAGGTCGGCGAGGGGTATACGAAGCCGCTGGACGGCCTGCACCGGCACCTCGCCCAGGAACGCCAGCGTGATGTGCCAGTCCTCGATGCGGTTCCAGCGGAGGTCGGGGTAGGCGGCGTAGGCCGGGTTCAGGGCTTGCGCCAGCTCGTTCTTCGCACGGTCGGGCGGGGCGAGGGCGATGAACGCGTGCTGGGTGGGGGACTGGGGCGGTTCGGTCACGCATGCCTTCCTACCTCATGCGCCCGCGGGGCTGAACCCGGACTGTGCCCGCAGCGCCCACAGCCTCAGCCTCAGGAAGCCCGGGCGGCGGGCAGCAGTACCGAGACGTCCGGCTCCGACCGGGTGGCGAAGCCGCCGGTGACGGTCAGGCGGTCGAGGTCGACGACGGCGATCCGGTCGACGTCGAGCAGGGACACGTACGCCACCGCCTCGTCGGGGTGGAGCGAGACGGCGGCCGGGATTCCGTCGAGCCGCAGGGTGCGCAGGGGCCGCAGGTCGGCGGTGGCGCACACCGTGAGGGTGTTCCCCACGATGTCCGTCACGAGCAGCCGGTCCTCGTCGAGGGTGTAGACCCGCAGCGGGTCACCGCCCACCTTCCGGCTCCGCCGCACCTTCATGGTGCGCGCGTCGACGGCGACCAGCGCGGAACTCCTGCGGGCGCCGACGAACAGCGTCTTCTCGTCCGTGCTCAGGCAACTGCTCTCCGGCAGTTGCCCCGGGGTCACGAGGACCGGGGGTACGGCAGCGTCGTACGGCCTGACCAAGCTCACCGTGTGCGACAACAGGCCCGTGACATAAGCCCGTTCGCCGTCGCGGGTGAGGGAGAAGAGGTGGGTCTTCACCCCGTGCGTCGGCACCGCCCTGGTGGGTGCCCGGTCGGTGGCCGGGTCGTCGAAACCGAGCAGCACCGCCTTCTCCTCGCTGAGCGCGTACAGCCGGTCCCGGTCGTCGATGCCCATGCCGTGGACGCGGTTGTAGGGGCGGATGTCGATGGTCCGGGCCAGGGCCCGCTGGTCGAGGTCGATCACGAAGACGGCGGCGCCGCCCTCGCCGACGGTGGAGGCCATGCGGACGCCGTAGTGCCCGACGTAGGCGAAGCGCCGCCGCGAGTCGACGACCATCTCGTGGGGGTAGTCGGGCAGTTGGACGGTCCCCAGAAGCCGGCCCGATGTGACGTCGTAGAAGCTGACCGCGTGGCTGCTCTTCTCCACCACCAGCAGCACGTCACCCCGCACGTCACCCCGCGCGTCACCCCGCGCGGCACCCCGGGAGGCGCTCACGGCGGACGCCGGGAGACCACTTGCGAGCGCGCCGCCGCCCGCTGCCTTGACCACCGTACGACGTGCCACCACGGCCCCACCTCGTTTCCTCGACTCCGAACACTGTGGCCCCAGGAGCCTCTGTAAGGATCCCGCCCCGCAAGGCGTGTGACGCAGGTCATGCATGCGGCTCGATCGGTTCGTGCCGCGCGGTCCAGCCGCGCGTCCCTCGGCCGGCGCTTCGTGCCCCCGCGGCCCACGCCCCGGAGCTCGGCGACGGGTATATAGGCTGATCACGTGGCACCTACCGAAGATCCGACGGACGAGAGCGGCACCGCGACGGACCTGCAGTCGTTCGCGGTCCAGCTGCGCCGCATGAACGGCGAGCTCAACCGCGTCGTGCACGCCTTCGCCGCCGGTCAGGACCTGCACGCCACCGATGTCCAGGCCCTGAGCGCCATCCTGGACGCCGACGAGCCGATGACCCCGGGGCGGCTGCGCACGCACCTGGGGCTGACCTCGGGCGCCGTCACCGCGTGCCTCGACCGGCTCGAACGGGCCGGGCACATCCGGCGCTCCCGGGAGAGCCAGGACCGCAGGGTCGTCCATCTGCACTACGAGGACAGCGCCCGTTCCGCGGCCCGCGCCTTCTTCCAGCCGCTCGCGGTCGCCACGGAGAGCACCCGGGCCCTCTTCGACACCGAGGAACTGGACGTCGTCATGCGGTTTCTGGCGGCGCTCAACGAGGAACTCGCGGACGTACGCCCTCCGTCCCCCTGATCCGAAGACGGCCACCCGACAGGGGCGGCCACCCGTCCCCTCCCGACATTTGGTTCAATCATTGAGATAGTTCATGGTTGAGTCACCTCTAGGAGCCACATGTCCGCCGGTGCACGCCTCGCCCGCTGGCTCGTCCCCGTCGTCCTCCTCGTCGCCTGGCTCGGCGTCGGCGGAGTGCTCGGTCCTTACGCAGGGAAGCTGGGTGAGGTCGCCACCAACGACCAGGCCGCCTTCCTCCCGCAGAACGCGGAATCGACCCAGGTCATCGAAGCGCAACGCGCCTTCGACCAGAAGGAGACCCTGCCCGCCGTCGTCGTGTGGACCGCCGCCGACGACGAGCGGACACAGCGTCTGACCGCCGCGCAGAAGGAGGCGGCTTCCCGGTCCCTGCGCTCGCTGGACGGCTCGCCCGGCACGACGGGCCGCGCCTCGCCGGCCCTGGCCGCCGAGGACGGCCGCGCACTGCAGGGCATCGTGCAGCTACGGCCCGATCTGGGCGACGAGCTGCCCAGGGCCCTGGAGCGGATCGAGAAGGCGGCGGCGAAGGTCCCCGGAACCACCGCGCGACTTGCGGGCCCGGCGGCGAGTCAGGCCGACCTGTCCGACGCCTTCGCCGGGATCGACGGCATCCTCCTGGGCGTCGCCCTGGTCACCGTCCTGCTGATCCTGCTGCTCGTCTACCGCAGTCTGCTGCTGCCCTTCGTCATCATCGTCGGCGCGGTGTTCGCTCTCGGACTCGCCTGCGCGATCGTCTACGCGCTGGCCGACCACGACGTCGTACGCGTCGACGGGCAGGTGCAAGGCATCCTGTCCATCCTCGTCATCGGCGCCGCCACCGACTACGCACTGCTGCTCACCGCCCGGTTCCGCGAGGAACTGGCGCTCGACGGCGACCGGGTGGCCGCCATGCGCTCGGCGCTGCGCCGCTCGACCGGCCCCATCGTTGCCAGCGGCGCGACCGTCGCCCTCGGCCTGCTCGCCCTGCTGCTCAGCGACCTGACGAACAACCGGGCACTCGGCCCGGTCGGCGCCATCGGCATCGCCTGTGCCGTCCTGAGCGCGCTGACCTTCCTGCCCGCGGCGCTGCTCCTGCTCGGGCGGGCCGCGTACTGGCCCGCCAAGCCCCGTGCCGCGCAGGAGGGCACGGCCGGGCACGGCGTGTGGCGCAAGGTGGCGAGGACCGTGGACCGGGCGCCGCGCAAGGTCTGGGCATGGACGCTCGCCGCACTGTGCGTGTGCGCCGCGTTCGCGCCGAACCTGCACTCCAAGGGCGTCCCACTGGACGAGATCTTCGTCAACGACGCGCCCTCCGTCGCGGCACAGAAGACCCTGGGCGAGCACTTCCCCGGCGGCTCGGGGAACCCGGCCGTTGTCATCGCCGACGCCTCCCGGCTCGACCGGGTCACCGCGGCGGTGAAGGGGACGGACGGGGTGGCCGAGGCCTCGGCCGTGACCGCGTCCGGCCGCCCCGGTGCGGGCGAACCCCTCGTGGTCGACGGCCGCGTACGCCTCGACGCCACACTGAAGGACCCCACCGACAGCGACGCCGCCAAGGAGACCGTGGTGCGGCTGCGCGACGCGGTCCACGCGGTGGACGGCGCCGACGGTCTCGTCGGCGGCTACACCGCTCAGCAGTACGACACCCAGCAGACCGCGGAGCACGACCGGGTGCTGATCATGCCGGTGGTCCTCGCGATCATCCTCGTGATCCTCGTCGGCCTGCTGCGCTCACTCCTCATGCCGCTGCTCCTGGTCGCGACGGTCGCCCTCAACTTCGTCGCCACCCTGGGGGTGTCCTCACTGGTCTTCCAGCATGTGTTCGGCTTCAGCGGCACCGACGCCTCCGTACCGCTGTACGGCTTCGTCTTCCTCGTGGCCCTCGGCGTGGACTACAACATCTTCCTGATGTCGCGGGTCCGCGAGGAATCCGTACGGCACGGCACGCGTGAGGGAGTCCTGCGCGGGCTGACGGCGACCGGCGGTGTCATCACCTCGGCCGGTGTCGTCCTGGCCGCGACGTTCGCCGCCCTGGGCGTCATCCCCCTCGCGTTCCTCCTCCAGATCGCCTTCATCGTCGCCTTCGGCGTCCTCCTCGACACCCTGGTCGTACGCTCGCTCCTCGTCCCCGCACTGGTCCGCGACATCGGCGACACGGCGTGGTGGCCCGGACGCGTCTAAGCGCATCTGGAAGAAGCCGAGGCGCCACTTCGACCTCGGGCCATGAAGAACACGGCGTTGCAGGGTGAACCGGCACACCGCCGCGGGCGTTCACAGGACAGAAAGGCAATTCCGCCTGCCGATCAGGGAGTTCATCATGTGGGACCGTCGCTCTCTTCTGTGTACCAGTGGCGTCGCGGCAGCCGGCGCGCTCGGCGCCGTCGCCTCTGCCTCGACCGCCGAGGCATCTTCCACGCCGTCCCGTGGCCATCACTCGCCCGCTCACGACCCGACCGCCGGCGTCACGCGCACCTTGCTCCAGGAGAACCCCTCGCCCGCCAAGGGCTGGAAGACCGTGCAGACCCTCGTCGAGATACCTCGGCGCAGGGAATCGGGCCGCCACAGCCACCCGGGAGTGGAGGTCGGCTACATCGTCCGCGGCGATGTGTCGATGGAGTTCGACGACGGGACCACCCTGCGGCTTCGTACGGGCGACCCCTTCTTCATCCCCTCCGACACCATCCACAACGCCCGCAATATCGGGAAGGTAACAACGATGATGCTGTCCACCTACGTCGTCGACGAGACGAAGCCGCTGGTGACCACACCCACCCCTTCCCGACGTGGTGGTGAGTGATCGCTTACTCAAGACCCCGCGCGAAGTAGTCGCCTCCCTCATCCCGGGGGCCGGAGCCCCACTCCGGCCCCTGCGGAACGGCAAGAAAGCGGCAAGGTCTTGCCAAGTGCTTCCGGCGAGCGTGTGAGCCGTTCATCCGCGCATGCGGCTGAGCACGCCACGGAACACCTGGACAGGAACGAGCACCACGCATGAACGGGATCATGGGAACGCGGACCGCTGCCTCCGCTCCGACTCGGTCGCATGACCGGAACGTCACCTCCGACGCTGACTGTGACGCCTTCATCAGAGACATCTACGACCAGTACGGCCCCCTGCTCGTCCGGTACGCCGCGCGCTTGCTGGACGGCGACTGGCACAAGGGAGAGGACGTCTTCCAGGAGACCGCGGCCCGAGCCTGGAAACACGCGCGTTTCCTGGGCACCCGCAACGAAAGCCTCAGACCGTGGCTGTTCACCGTGGCCAGAAATATCGTGATCGACCATCACCGGGCGCGTCAGATACGGCCGTTGGAGCACATGTCCGTCGACGAGCTGGACGTCTCCAGCGACAACACGGCATCCGCGATCGACTCCCATGTGGTGTCGCAGGCCCTGGAGCAGCTGAACGAGCAGCAGCGAACCGTCATCTGCCTCATGTACTACCTGGAATGCAGCGTCGCCCAGGCGGCCGAACACCTCGGCATACCGGCGGGCACCGTCAAGAGCCGCGCCTTCTACGCCGTGCGCGCGTTGCGCAAAGCGCTGGAGAAGCAGGGGATCTTGGGCGCGTGACCACGGCGTGCCCCCGGTCGCGCACGAGCGACGGAGACACAAGTACGACGAGCGCCGACGGGAGCGTCATGCAGGACCCTCACTCCTCGGAACCGGGAGCTTGTGCTTCCCGACCGCTCTCTCCGGCACGGTGGGCGCGGGGTCCCCATCCTTGTCGAGGGCGGTGAGCCGGTCACGGACCTGCTGAGCGCTGTGTGCCATCGCCCGCGCTTCAGCGCTTTCGAGGGCGTTGACCCAGTCCGTCCGTGCGCCTTCCCGGTCGCCCATGGCCAGCCGGGTGTCGCCGAGCCGCATCAGTGTGCCGATGGCGTTCCTGTGGTCTCCCAGTTCCCCGAACGCCCTCGACGCCCGCTGGTAAGTGGTCACCGAGTCGTCGTAACGGCCGAGCAGACGAAGGTTGTGGCCCAGGATGTCCCACCCCTGGGCCAGCTGCCAGGGCGCGTCGAGGCGGTGGAACAAGGCGATGCCCTCCTCGCTGTACAGAAGGCTCTTCTCCAGGTTCCCCAGGTTGGAATGGAACCAGGCGAGCTCAAGGAGGCACTCGGCCAGCCACAACTCTTCGCCCGTCTCCCGGGAGAGTTCCAGTCCCCGCTCGGAGGCCGTCACAGCGTCCGCCGTCCGCCCGAACAGGAACAGCGCACAGGCCGTGACGTAGTGGGCCCGTGCCTGTTCACCGATGTCGTCGAGCTCTTCGAAGATCGCTGTCGCGTCTCGCAGCTGGCGCAGGGCTTGCTCCTGATGCCCGAGGTAACCGTGGATACCACCCAGGTGCCGTAGGCAACGGCCCTCTTCGAGGCGGTCGTTATGACGCCGGGCCACTTCGAGGGCGGGGGTCAGCGCGGCGATGGCCTCGGGCCAGAACTCCTGACGGTTGAGGTACTCCTTGAGCGACCAGGCGAGCCCGGTGATGTGCGGGTCGAGCTGCTGGCTGACGGCGGTGTGGAGCAGGCCTGTCAGCACCTGGTGCTCGGCGGTGAGCCATCGGGTCGCCTGCTCGACGGTGGTGAGTTCTTCCGGCGTGACGCCCGCGCGGGGCGCACCGAGTTCCAGGTCGTGCGAGGTGTCCTGCTTGAGGAACCGGTTCGCCTCGCAGGCGGTGAACATGTAGTGGTCCAGGACCCGGAGAGTGGCGTGCTGACGACCCTGGCCGGTCTCGTGGGCGTGAGCGAGCTCGGTGGCGTAACCGCGGAGGAGGTCGTGCAGGCTGTAGCGACCGGGCAGCGGTTGCTCCACGAGGCAGGAGCTGAGCAGTTCGGCGAGTGCGCGGCGGGTCCGGGAGAGGGGAAGGCCGGCGAGGCCGGCTGCGGCGGGGGCCGTGATGTGGGGGCCGGGATGCAGGGCCAGCAGGCGGAAGAGCCGGGCGGCGTGCTCATCCAGTGACTGGTAGGACCAGGAGAAGACAGCGCGCACGTCGGTCGTGATGTCGAAGCCGGCGAACGCTTCGAGTCCGCCGTGGGTCTGTTGCAGGTCTTCGACCACGGCGTGGAGGGGGAGCGAGGGGTCGAGTTCCGCGCGGGCCGCGACCACGGCCATGGCCAGGGGGAGCCGGCCGCACAGATGGACGATGTCGGCTGCGGCGGTGGGCTCGGCGGCGAGCCGTTCGGTGCCCAGACGCCGTTCCAGGGCCTCGTGCGCCTCGGCCGGTGAAGGCAGCGCGAGCCGCAGGGACTTGGCGCCGTCGGTGGCGACGAGGCCGGGAAGTTGGTTACGGCTGGTGATCAGGGTCAGGCAGCCCGCGCCTGCGGGAAGCAGCGGGCGCACCTGCTGCTCGTCGCGGGCGTTGTCCAGGACGAGGAGGATCCGCCGGTCGGCGAGGAGACTGCGGAAGAGTGTGCTCCGGTCGGCGGTGTCTTCGGGGATGCGCGGGGCGGGGACGCCCAGGGCGGTGAGGAAGCCGTGCAGGGCGCCACCGGGCTCGACGGCGGGTGCGTGCGGATGGAATCCGCACAGGTTGACGAAGAGCTGCCCATCGGGGAACGAGGAGGCGATGCGGTGCGCGTGGTGCATGGCGAAGGTTGTCTTGCCGACACCGGGAGCACCGCTGATGACCACGGCGGGGGCAGTGGTGGTCCCGGGTCGGCCCGTCGCACCGATGACGGTGGACAGCCACGCGCCTTCGGCCGCCCGTCCCGCGAACACCGGGAGGCTGCGCGGCAGTTGCGCGGGGCGGGCCAAGGGCAGCGGAAGGGATGCTGTTCTCCCGCCGTCCGCGACTGGCGCGCCACGTGCGTCGGACCGGGCTGCCGCATCGTCGGGCGGGCCGGCCGCCGAGGCTGCCTCGCCCCCGTCCCGTGCCCCGGTCGTGGTGGTCCCGGTCGGACGGCGGCCGTGCTGGGCCACCGTGTCGTTCGTCCGGCCGGCCGGGTGCAGGGGCGGCAGGTCGTGGTGGAGGATGCCTTGGTGCAGGGCGCGTAGGGCCGGACCCGGTTCGAGGCCGAGCTCGTCGGCCAAGTGTTGGCGTACGTCGGTGTAGCGCCGCAGCGCTTCGGGGTGCCGGCCGGCGAGGTACAGGGCGCGCAGCAGCAGGGTCCAGCCGGTTTCCCGCAGCGGATGCTGCGCGGTTATCTCCTCTGCCGCGTTGAGGGCTTCGGTGATGCGGCCCAGCAGGAGCAGGCCGGTGGTGCGGATCTCGCGAGTGGTCTGCCGCAGCTCTTCCAGACGAGCTGTCTCCTGGACGGCGAACAGGTGGTGCGCGGCGTCGGCGAACGCCGTGCCGCGCCACATGTCCAGGGCCTTCTGGGCCTCCTCCACGACGCGATCGGGCCGACCTTGGTCCATGAACCGTTGTGCTTGGGCGACGGACCGCTCGAAGCGCACGGTGTCACGGTTCTCGGGCGGCACCCGCAGGGCATAGCCCAAGGGCTCGGTGACCAGCACCTCGAAGGCCCCCTGGCGGCGCAGACGTTGGGGTTCCAGGATCGCGCGTACCTTGCTGATGTGGGCGTGCAGGGAGCCCATCGCCGCGCTGGGCGCCCGCCCCGGCTGCTGCGGCCACAGTTCCTCGTACAGAGTCTGCGGAGAGACCGCCCGGCCGTCGGCGAGCAGCAGGCGAATCAGCAGGAGTCGCTGCCTGCGCCGACCCGGGTCGAGTACCGCCCCCGCCCGCCGTACCACCAGCGGACCCAGCACTCCGAAGTCGAGACCTTGTCCCACAGCTGTCACCGTTGTCCGCTCCCCGCATATCGGACAGGACGATAGCAGGACGGCCTCCGTCATCGACCCCCTCGGGAGCGGCATGCAAACAGATGTCATGACCTGTGGCGATACATGAACCGCTGTGACGTTCAGCCCGTTGAGCGAGCGAACGGTTGTCGTCCGGAGTGGAGAAGAACATGGTCGTCGAGGGAACGAGCACTGACCGGTTCGAACCGGTAAGAGCGGCGCTGACAGCGCACCTCGAAGCCGGCGAGGAGTTGGGGGCGTCCATCGCCGTCGATGTGGACGGGGTCATGGAAGTCGACCTGTGGGGTGGCCACGCGGAGGCGGCACGGACCGTCCCGTGGCAGCGGGACACGTTGGTGAGCATGTGGTCGACCACGAAGACCCTCACCAACCTCGCGGCCCTCGTCCTCGTCGACCGGGGCGCACTGGACCTGCACCGCCCGGTCGCGCACTACTGGCCCGAGTTCGCCGCCCGGGGAAAGGAGCACATCGAGGTACGGCACGTCCTGGCCCACACCTCGGGACTTTCCGGCTGGGAGCAGCCCTTCTCCATGGAAGAGCTGTACGACTGGCCCACCGCGAGTGCCCGGCTGGCCGCGCAGGCACCCTGGTGGGAGCCGGGCTCCGCATCGGGCTACCACGTACAGACCCAAGGACAGCTGGTGGGAGAGCTCGTCCGGCGGGTCAGTGGCCGTACTTTGACGGAGTTCGTCGACACCGAGATCGCCAAGCCGACACGAGCCGATGTCCAGATCGGTGCGCGCCGGGCCGACTGGCCGCGCATCGCCGACCTGGTGGCGCCCTCGCAGCTCTCCGGTATACCCACCGGCCTCGACCCCGACGGGATCTTCACCAAGACACTGTTTGGCAGCCCCGCACGTGACGAGCATGTCGACACCCCGCGGTGGCGCGCCGCCGAACTCGGAGCCGTCAACGGTCACGGCAACGCACGAGGTATGGCCCGGGCGCTCTCCGTCATCTCACGGCGCGGCCAGGTCAACGGCCTCCAGCTGCTCTCCACGGAGACGGTGGACAAGGTGTTCGACGTCCAGGCCGACGGAGTCGACCTGTTCCTGGGCGTCCCCGTCCGCTGGGGCATGGGCTACGCACTCGCCGACCCGAGGACGATGCCGCACATGCCCACCGGCAGGATCTGCTTCTGGGTCGGTCGGGGCGGTTCGATCGTCATGATGGACCTCGACCGGCGCGTCACGTTCTCGTACACGATGAACCGAGTGGGCGACGGGATCCTCGGCTCGGAGCGCACGCACAGCTATCTCAGGCATGTCTACGAAGTCCTGGAGTCCGCGGGCTGAGGTGCACCTTCCGGGTGAACCGACCCGGCCGACCCCTCGTAATACGAGACGAAGGACGCTCCACCACGCGGGCCGCAGCCCGGCAGCCGCTCTCCGCGCCGATGCCTTGAACGCACCGGTCTCCTTCGCCTCTGTCCGGTCCGTCGCGGGCCATCAACCAACCAAGAGGGATTCTCACGTATGCGCATCACCCACCACGTCCGTCCGAGCCGCAGAACCGCGCTGCTTGGTGTCACCGCGGCCGTAGGACTGTCCGCCGCCGCCGTCACCCTGCCCGGCACGGCCGGCGCGGCGCCCCACCCCGCGGTACGCCCGACGATCGTGCTGGAACACGGGGCGTTCGCCGACGCCGCGAGCTGGGACGGCGTCGTCGCCCGGCTGCAACGTGCCGGCTATCCGGTGGTGTCCGCCGCCAACCCGCTGCGCGGTCCGGCGAACGATGCCGCTTACCTGCGCAGCGTCCTCGACCACATCGACGGGCCCGTGGTCCTGGTCGGCCACTCCTACGGCGGCACCGTCATCAGCCAGGCCGCCGCGGGCCTGGAGGACAAAGTGAAGGCTCTGGTCTACATCGCGGCCTTCCTGCCCGACACGGGCGAGAGCTCGATCGGGCTGACGAACAAGTTCCCTGGCAGCACCCTCGGCGAGGCCATCGAGTCGGTCAACTACTCCCTGCCCGACGGCGGTCGGGGCGCGGACGTGTACATCAAGCCCGAGAAGTTCCGCAGCCAGTTCGCCGCGGACGTGCCGGCGGACAAGGCCAGGCTCATGGCAGCCGGGCAGCGTCCGGTCGCCGCCGCCGCACTGGAGGGGAAGTCCACCGAGGCCGCCTGGAAGACGATCCCCTCCTGGTCGCTGGTCACCACGGGGGACCGCAACATCCCCGTGGCCGCCCAGCGCTACATGTCGGCCCGCGCCAAGGCCCGCACGACGACCATCGACGCGTCGCACGCGGTGTCCGTGTCCCGCCCCGAAGCCGTCACCCGCATCGTCGAGCAAGCAGCCCGCACGGTCCGGTGACCGACGGCCCGGCCCTGTCGCCCGTCGCACGTCACCGCATCCGCACCCGCACAGCCATGCCCGCTCGGGCACTTCACCATCAGACGCATTCACCCCGGAAGGCAGCAACCACCATGGCGTTCATCACCGTCGACCAGGAAAACTCCACCAGCATCGAGCTGTACTACGAGGACCACGGCACGGGACAGCCGGTCGTGCTGATCCACGGCTACCCGCTCGACGGCCACTCCTGGGAGAAGCAGTCCGCCGCACTCCTGTCGGCCGGCTACCGCGTGATCACGTACGACCGGCGCGGTTTCGGCCGCTCCAGCCAGCCCACCACCGGCTACGACTACGACACCTTCGCCGCCGACCTGAACGTGGTCCTGGAGACCCTCGACCTCAACGACGCCGTGCTGGTGGGCTTCTCCATGGGCACCGGTGAAGTCGGCCGTTACCTGGGCACCTACGGCTCCGCCCGGATCGCCAAAGCCGCCTTCCTCGCCTCGCTGGAGCCCTTCCTCCTCAAGACCGACGACAACCCCGGCGGCGTCGACGGCACCATCTTCAAGGACATCGAGAGTGCCGTCACCGCCGACCGCTACGCCTACTTCACGGATTTCTACAACAACTTCTACAACCTCGACGAGAACCTCGGCACCCGCATCAGCGAGGAAGCCGTCCGCAACAGCTGGAACGTCGCCGCCGGCGCCTCCTCGTACGCCTCCCTGGCCTGCGTGGCCACCTGGTCCACCGACTTCCGCGCCGACGTGTGCAAGATCGACGTTCCGGCACTGATCCTGCACGGCACCGCCGACCGCATCCTGCCCATCGAGGCCACCGGAGAACGCTTCCACCAGGCACTCCCGCAGGCCGACTACGTCGTCATCGAAGGCGCACCCCACGGCCTGCTGTGGACCCACGCCCAGGAAGTCACCGACGCCCTCGTCGCGTTCCTCGCCAAGTGACCAACGGCCGATGCCTCACCTGCCGCCTCACCTGACGTGAGGCGGCAGGCGCGGGCTTCGGTACTGGGCCTTGCAGTCGCTGCAAGGCTGAGGACGGCAGCATGTTGTCGATCAGTGATTTCAGCGAGATGTGTGACCTGCCGCCGCAGACACTTCGGTACTACCACGCCGAAGGCCTGCTCGTTCCGGCCGACGTCGACGAGTGGACCGGCTACCGCTCCTACACGTTCGGGCAGGTCGAACGAGCCATGCTGATCAATGTACTGCGCGGCACAGGCATGATTGCGGCAGTACGCGAAGGAGGTGGGACAGCAGCGCCAGACCCAGGACGAGGCCATGAGAGACGCACGCGAGTTGCTCGCGTCGCCTCCCGAAGCGGCCCTGCGCCACGTGGACGAGACGACCGTGGTGCCGAGGCCGGTGCCGGGCCCGCCCGCAGGGCGCCACCGCTACGACTGGAATACGGCCGACGCGGCGGTCACTGCCACTGTTCAGGATGTGGTGAGCACCGTGGAGTCGCACGGAGCCGTGGTGGCCGGCACGTCTTGGCGAACCCTGGCCACCGAAACCCCGGAGCAGAAGAGGTGGAGACGTTCGAGTCCCGGGACGAGCTGTCGATCACGAGAATGTCTATACCGGTACCAGCACCTACACCGCCCGCCGCGCTCCGCGCGAGCTGGTGGACTACATAAGGTGCCGGAGTCGCCGGAAGGTGCGCTTCGGCTCCAACTACCCGATGGACGCGTCTCCTCAGGCCCTGGAACATCTCGGCGACCTCGACCTCGACCTCGACCTGGACAAGGAGGCCACCGAGCTGTTCCTGTCCGGCAACGCGCGGCGTGTCTTCAAGCTCTGATCGCACACCGGCCGGGCCGGAACCGCGCCCGTGATCGTGTGGCCAGTTCTCGCTGCCGCCGCACCGCATGCGTCAAAAGACGTGTTGCGTTCGCTCGGCGGGCCGCAGAACGATGAGCCAGCCTCCGGAACGGGTCCGGCGGTGGCAAGTCCATCGGCGCCCCCGGGGGGTGGCTGCACATGTCTGTGCTCGGCTCTGGTTCCAGCAGCCCGTTTCTTGCTGCCGACAGCTTCGAGATGCCCGACGAGGGGGAGAGCCCGGCCGCGTCGGCGCCGCTCGGCCCGGCGGCGTACGAGAGCCCCTTCCTCAGGAGCTATCTCCGCGAGGGTGAGGACCCGGCGGTGGATCCGGAGGCCGAGGAGTTCGCCGCCTTCCTCGCCGAGCTCTACGAGCCGGGGCTCGACGACGCCCTGCTGCGGCTGGCCGGTGAGGCCGCCGCGGAGCATGCGGAGATCGAGTCGGGGGACGGTGGGGCGGTTTATACCGATCCGGCGGCTGTGCGGCAATTGATGGATGACCGTTATGCCCCGCTTGTACGGGAGTTGGAATCGGCCATAGATGCGGTGGCCGACGCGGGCGGCGAGCGCGCGCTGCACGCGATGGAAGAGAACGAGGTGGACACGCTCTTCGAGGCATTCGCCGCGCCGCCGGGCGGCCATCCGCCGGGATCACCCTCCTTCGAGTTCCTGTTCGGCATCGGCAACGTGCTGAAGAAGGTCGCCAAGGGCGCGGTCGGCCTCGCCGGACGCGGGCTCAAGGTCGTCGCGAACCTCGCCCTCGGCCCGCTGCTGGCCAAACTGAAGCCGATCGCCGTCGCCCTGCTCCGCAAGGCGGTCGCAGCCGGGCTCAAGTGGCTGCCGGAGGGGCTGCGCCCGTACGCGCAGAAGCTCGCCGAGCGACTGCCGCTGCTGGGCGCGGGCGAGAGCGAGGCCGGCGACGACACCGGCCGGGAGACGGTCGATGCCACCGGTGATGTCCGCGAGCTGCAGGCCGAGTTCGGGATGCGCGCGGCCGACACGGTGTTCGCCGACACCGAGGCGGCCATGGACCGGCCGGGCGCCGAGTACGCCCGGGAGGCGGACCGGGCCGCCGTCCGGCCCGACCCCGTCGCGGAACTCGACCGCGCCCGCGAGCGGTTCATCGCCGAGCTCGGCGCGGCCGAGGACGGCACCGATCTGACGCCGCAGCTGGAACAGTTCCTGCCCGCGGCGCTGCCGGTGCTGAAGCTCGCGCTGAAGCTGACCGGCGGGCGGTCCGTGCTGGTGAAGACCCTCGCCAAGTTCGTCGCGCCGCTCATCCGGCGGTTCGTCGGGCCGACCGCCGCCGCGGCGCTGTCCCGGGCACTGGTGGACGCCGGGCTGCGCCTGATCCACCTCGAAGCCGGCCCCGAGGACGAACGGCAGGCGGCGGGGGCGGCGATGGCGTCCGTCGTGGAGGACACGGTGCGCGGCGTGGCCGCGCTGCCGGAGCACATCCTCGCCGACGACACCCTCCTCGAAGGCTTCGTCCTGGAGGCCTTCGAGCAGGCCGCCGCCCGCAACCTCCCGCAGATCCTCACCGAGGCCACCTACCAGGACCGCCCGGAGCTGCGCGAAGACCTCACCCTCCGCGGCGCCTGGCTGCCGAAGCCGCTGCGCGGCCGGCACCGCTACCGCAAGTACACCCGCATCCCGTGGGTGACGGTCTCGCCGTACCAGGCGGCACACATCGGCACCTTCTGCGGCCTCAATCTCGGTGACACGCTGCGGTCCAGGCTCGGATACGCGCCCGGCGCGCCGGTCCGCGCCCGCGTGCATCTCTACGAGGCGGTGCCCGGCACCACGCTCGACTCGATCATGCGCGGCGAAGGACTGGAGGACCCCGAAGGCGAGCTGTCCGAGACACCCGCGCTGCACCCCCTGACCCCGGACGCGGCCGCGCTGCTGCTCGGCGAGCCGGCTCTCGGGGAGGAGGCCGAAGCGCGGTACATGGACGGGCAGTTGCTCGGGGTGGGGCAGCGGCTGTACTACCTGGAGGCCGCGGACGCGGGCGCCGCCGCGGCGGCGGACCCCGGCGGAGCCTCGGCGGCGCAACCCGTCGCGGCCCCCGCCCCCGCAGCCCGCCACACCCGCGCCCCCGCGTCCCGCCCCGGCCGGGTCCGTATCAACCTCGGCTGCACCGACGACACCCTGCGGGCCGAGCTCTACCTCACCGAGGCCGAGGCGCAGCGGCTCGCCGCCGGACTGCGCCAAGGCCAGCAGGCCGGACAGCTCCTGGCGCCGCTGATACGGCCGTTGCGCCTGCGGATCAGGGCCGCGCTCACCGGTGGCCACCGGCTCCGCGTCGTCCACGGCGCCGTGCCGTCCGGTGTCGGCGCCGCGGCGCTGCGCCGGCTGCCGGCGGCCGCGCCCGCTCAGCTCGCCGGGGCGGTCGAGGACGCGCTCACCCGCGGGCTCGCCATGCTGCTGAAGGACCACCGGGAGGCGTTCGTCGCCGCCACCGAGGCGCCCGAGGACGGTGCGACCGTACGGGTCGTGCTCAAGGCGGCGCCCGTACTTGCCCGGGTGCGCTCGGCCCTTGACGGCCGACCCGGGCGCCCCGGCCGCCCCGCGGCGCCCGCGACCATGGACGTCACGGTGACCGCGGGCCATGGCACGCGCCGCCGCTGACGCCACGCGGGCCCAGCTCGCCCGCCAGCTCGGCCACTGGACCGCGGCGGCCGACCGGCTCGGCGCCCTGGACGACCTCGCCGCGCCGGCCGCCTGGGCGGGCCTGGAGCAGTACCTCGGCGTCGCGGTGCGCCGCGCCCTGACCGAGGCGGTCAGCGGCCTGCGCACCCGCGGGCACATCCTGCGCACGGCCCTGCGCGCGGCCCACTCGCCCGCCGAACTCGACGCCGTCCGGCGCCGCTTGCTCGCATTCCGGCAGGGCTATCTACGGGCCGAGACCAGCATCGAGTTCTACGCCGACGCCGTGAACACCCGCACCAGCCCGCACATCGCCGCCCTGCTGCGGGCCTGCGACAGCCTCGCCCAGCGCAGCATGGCGGCCGTCCTCGACCCGCTGCTCAAGCCCGTACCGGCGGTGCTGACCTACCTCGACAACGGCGTCGGCGCCGCGATCCTCAAAGCGGGACTGCGGCTGTGGGACGGCAGCACCGAGAGCCCGGCCGCCACCATCAAGGTGACCCGGCACAGCCTGCTCTGCCCGACCGCCGTCCTGCACGAGTGCGGTCACCAAGTCGCCTTCCAGACCGGCTGGAACGAGGAGGCTGCCGCGCTCCTCGCCCGCGCCGCCGCCCCCGCGGGCCCCGACGTCGCCGCGCTGTGGGCGGGCTGGTCCTCCGAGATCACCGCCGACGTCTTCGCCTTCGCGCACGCGGGCTTCGGCGCCGTCGCCAACCTGCACGACGTGCTCTCCGGCGGCCCGGCGTACGTCTTCCGGCTGCTGCCCGGCGACCCGCACCCGGTCGCCTGGCTGCGCGTACCGCTCAACACGGCGCTGTGCCGGCACGCCTACGGACCGGGGCCCTGGGACGCGCTGGAGCGGGAGTGGCTCGCGGTGTATCCGCTCGCGGACTGCCCCGACCCGGAGGCCCGCGAACTCCTCGCCGCCTCACTGCCGCGGCTCCCCGCCCTCGCGGCCGCCGTGCTCGACGAACCGCTCGCCGCCTTCGCGGGGCGCCCGCTGACCGCGCTCGTACCGCCGCAGCGGGTGTCCCCGCAGGCCCTGCGGGAGCTGGCCGCCCGGCTCGGCCCCGCGCTCTACACCTCACCGCACTGGCTGTGGAACGAGGGACTGCGGCTGCTGGCGCTCACCGGCTGGCGGGCGGCGACAGAACCGGAGCCGGCGGCCGGCCCCGCCGCCGGACAGGAGGCCTGGCTGCTGCGGCTCGGAGGCGCGGCCCCGGCTGCCTGACGTAACCGACCGACCCACCACGACCAGGGGGGATCATCAGATGCCCGAGGACAAGGCGTCCCGGACCACCGAGAAGCCACCACCGCAGACGCGCCGCACCACCGCCACCGGCTCGGGGGAGGACCAGCCGACCGCCCGCGGCCCGGTACCGCCCGACCCGCTGCAGGAGATCCGCGACCGCTACCGGCGCATCCGTGACGACCTGCGGGTGGCCACCACCCAAGCGCCGGACGCGGACCGCAAGCTGTGGTGCCTGCCCGACGTGAGCTGTCCCGCCCGCAACCCCGGCGTCGACGGACTGGATGCCGCGCGGGACGCGAACGACGCACTCTGCGGCCAGAGTTTTGAATGACGAGGAGCCCGCGATGTTCCGACAACTGACCCGGCAGATCCCGGGTGGCGCCGAGCTCCTTTTCCGGCTGCACCCCATTGACCTGACCTCCCTGCTGGAGCAGGCCTGGACCTTCCAGCGCAACGACCTCAGCCAGCCGGTCGGCCACCCCGACCACCGCAGCGACATCCCCGGCCTGCCGGAGCGGCTGCAGCAGCTCTTCGAAGGCTTCGACCGCAACCGGCGCGTCTTCTCCAGCACTTCTCCGGACGACTGCCGCCCCGGCTATGTCCGCTGGGAGCACCTCAGCTACGCGTACATGCTTGAGAGCACCCGGCTCTTGGAGATCTTCCGCCGCGTCGTCGCCCTCTACCGCGAGGGCGAGGAGCTGGGGGTGCCCTCGAACGGTGCAGAGCACTGGTTGCGCAACACCGAGGAGCTCTTCTTCCGGGAGTCGGCCCCCTTCTTCATCACGGCCCTCCCGAGCTTGGTCCGCCCGAACGGCGACTCCATCCGGCGCAACGCCTACTACCGCATGTTCGGCATGGACCTCACCCACCCCGCGGCGGAGCCGTATCCGAAGCCGGCCGCCGCCAACACCCAATTCGTCTCCATCTTCGAGGAGTTCCTGCGCGAGACCTGGATCGGCATCATCAATGTCCGCAACACCATCGGGCCCAACCCCACCGACCACGCGAAGATCGCGGACCTGGCGGAGCGGCTGTCCGACATGCTCACCACGCGGAGGCTCGCCTCGAACCTCTCCCGGGAGGAGTTCTGGGCGATCTCGACGATGGCGTGGTTCCATCTGACCCTCGACTTCAACTCGCCGATCGTGAGCTCGCTCCGCGCCGAGGCGACCAGCCCCGAGCAGCGGCTGTTCCGCATCGCTGAGCGGGTGCGGATACCCGCGCATGCGATGTCCAAGAGCTTCTTCGACATAGCCGACGCGATCTCGCGGCTGCTGATCAACATCGAGACCAAGGCGTTCGACGACGCGGCGAACGTCCCGGTGCTCTTCAACGACCCGCTGATCACTCCGGATGTGCAGACGGTGATCACGCACTGGTCGATCACCACCGGGCGAGATCTGAAGGCGCCGAAGGTCGCCCCGAATCCGTAGAGGGGAGCAGGCCATGCCGTACGAGACGGGTGCCCCGTCGCCCTTCGCGGACGAGGGCGCGCTGGAGCTGCCGGAGGGCGCGGCGGGGCCGCCGGCGCCAGTCGGCGGGCCGTTCCAGGCGGAGGGGGAGTGGTTTGAGGGCGAGGCGTACGCGGGCGACGCGTACGCGGGCGAGAGCTACGCGGCGGAGCCGTACGGGGCGGAGCCGTACGCGGCCTCGTCGTACGAGGTTGATGCCGTCGAGCCCGCCGAGCAGGAGTCCGGCGAGGCCGCCGATGAGCCGGTGTCGGAGGCGGAGTGGCAAGTCGCCCAGTGGGAGGCGGAGCTGGAGGACGCCGCCGAGGAGGGCGAAGGGCCGGACGACTTCGCCGGCGAAGGCCCGGACGACCTCGCGGGCGAGGAGCCGGACGCCGCCCCGTCCGGTGAGAGTGAGGAGCCGGCGCGGCCCGCCGCCGCCCTCGGCGCCCGTATCGCGGCGAGAGCGGAGCAGGAGTGCAGCAGCTGGGGCGACGGCGCCCGGAAGGAGACCGACCCGCGGATGACGGCGGTGCTGCAGGACTACTACCGCACCGGCGTCCACCGCACCGTCGCCGCGGCCGATCTGCAGAGCGTCGCGTGGCAGGCGCACGAGCCGTGGAGCGCGGTCTTCGTCTCCTGGGTGATGGCGAAGGCCGAGGCCGCGACCTTCCCGCGCAGCAGCGCCCACCACGGCTACATCAGCGCCATCAAGCGCCGCACCGCACAGGGCGACACGACCAGCGAGTTCTGGCTGCACCGGCTGGAACGTGCCCGGCCGGAACCGGGCGACATCCTGTGCGCCGACCGGCCCTGCGGCCAGTACAAGCCGTGCAACGGCGCCACGTACGACAACGTCGACAACGGCCACGGATGGTGCACGCACGGCGACATCGTCACCGCGGTCGACCTGGACCGGCGGACGGTCCGGGTGGTCGGAGGCAATGTCAGCCAGTCGGTGAAGGCACGTACGTACCGGCTGGACGCGCAGGGCTTCGTACTGCCGAAGCAGGGCAGATGTGGGCACTTCGCCCTGATCAAGGTCCGGGCACCCGGCGGCGCCGCGCCCGGCGGGGCCGGTGCCTCCGGACTCGGCACGGTCTTCCGGCTCTTCGGGCTGCTTCCCCCGGACGCCCTGGCCAAGGCGATGCGGCTGAACCGCTCGTACGGGGAACGGCTCGGCTGGCGCGGCAGGATCGACGCCGTCGCGCGGCTGCTCGGCGACCCGCAACTGGCCGCGGACGAAGTGCGCTTCGCGCATGCGGTCGCCCAGTGGCAGGGGCAGCACGGGATGGCGAAGGACGGCATCGTCGGCCCGGATACGTGGGCGGCGCTGCGGCGGCTGCTCGACGCCGGGCGGCCGGCGGCGCCTGCTACGGGACCCACTCCGGCCCCTGCCGCGACCCCGGCCACCGCGCCGCCCGCGACCGCGCCCGGCGTGCCGCCGCTGGGCGGGGACAGGCAGCCCAGCAAGGCCTACCGGATCGTGTATCGCGGCAAGGGCGCCGCACGTACGGCCCGCGGGCTGGCCCGGTACTCCGCGGACCGCCCGCTCGCCGCAACACTCAACGACCTGCGCAGACGCGGCGTCGTCACCATGTCCGAGGACATCCTCGACACCTTCGTACGCGTGTCGCAGGTGGAGACCGGCGGGGCCGTGCAAGCCCTCAACACCTGGGACAGCGCGGTGGTCAGCATCGGCTTCCTGCAGCTCACCCTGCAGCACGGGAAGGTCCAGAAGTGGATCGACGCGGGGCCCGAGGCGTTCCGCCGCTTCGGGATCGAGGTCGACCGGGGCCGCACGTACCGGTGGGGCAAGAGCACGCAGCAGGCGATCGTCGGAGCCGCCACCAGGGATGAGCTGCGCTGGGACGGCTGGGCCGAGCGCTTCTACCTGGCCGGGCTCGACGAGGCGGTGATCGTCGCCGAATGCACGGTCTCCGTTCGGTGGCTGGAGGCCCATCTGGCGGGCATGAACGCGAGGTTCACCAGGGAGCGCATGGGATGGGCCGTGAACGCCTTCCGGGCGCACTACGACCGGTCGCCCTATGTGCGGGGGATGTTCCAGTCCGCGTACAACAATCTCCCGGCGGTGGCCCAGCGAGCAGTGATCAACGCGATGCACGCGGACCACAAGGCCGGCGGCCTGTCCACGGACCGCTTCGTCCCGGTCCTCGCGGATGCGATCAAGGCGGCGTTTGCGTCGTGGAAGACGCCGCTGCCGGAGCGCGGGGTCCACGTCGTGGAGAAGACGCGGAAGGGGTTGCACGACTGACTGACTCCTAGAGCCTGGTTCCTGACTTCACGGCGATCGAGCCACGTGTGAGGGTGGCCGCCATACAGCAGCTTGGTCACCACCTCCGATCCTTCAGATGCACGCTCGGGCTTGCCCCGACGAGCTTCGCGGCATGCGTGGAGACAGGAGACCCGGCTCTGGAGCACGCCTTGGCGGATCAGGCGACACTCTGTGGCATCTCGCGGCGCCAGGTGACGGTCTATCGGCATCTATTCGTCGCGAAGAGGTTGGGAAGGTGCTCGGACTGCAGGGCGAAGACAGTCGGCGCCTCGTCGAGGCCCTGAGTCAGGCATTTCCTGGCGAGTGGGTGCCCTTGGCTTTCCACGGTCGTGTCCAGATCAGGATGGCTGCGAGGTGGAGTGCACCCTCGTAGGCGATGGCAAGCTTGTCCGTTCGCATGGCCAGGCCGCGCCACTGCTCAGTCTCGTCGAGTTTCTTCAGCGTTGCAGCTCCAGTGTGAGGACGGCCTTGGCGATTGACGTCATGCGGTTGGGACTGCATCAGGACCTGCGGAAGGTCCGCCAGGAATGGAGCTCGCAGCGCCGGTCGCCCTCACGGGTGACGATCAGCATGGTGACCTACTCAACGAGTGCGTGCGGCACGTCGATTGCGGCAGGATGGACGACCAACGAGGCCCCCGGGCAACGTAATTGAGACGTCAGACATCTCGATCAACAGCCCGGGAGCCTCGCGTCCTGCTGGACCGTCCGGCTACTCCTTGTCGGACTTCTCGGCGGTCACGATTCCGTAGGCCCAGTCCTCGTCCGTGTCCGCTTCGAGTGTGAGAGGCAGATAACCCTTGACGCCGCGGAAACGGATCTCCACGCGCACGTACGTCTTCGGGTCGACGGCGAAGTCGGCGACCATCGGCTTCCGCGCCGCCTCACCCCATCTCGCCACCCACTTCTCCGCGCTCTCCTCGGCATCCTTGCCGTCGGACGACAGCTTCGCCAGGCCCTCCGCGTCGTGCCGCTGGATGCGGACGAGTGCCTTCTCCACGAGGGCCAGGGATTCTGAGGACGGCTGCCCGGTCACGGACAGGTCGAGGTCGGCCCTGCCGTCCTTGACGTGCGGCGGCGTGTGGTCGGTCGTGCACGCCGCGAGCAGCAGCAGAGCCGCTGTCACCGCGGCGGCCAGGAGCCCGCGCCCCCCTGTGCGTCCGTGTGTCAACTGCGTCTCCCGGGCCTGATGATGCTCACTGCCGTGATCTTCTTCGGCTTGAGCCACTGGTTGAGCGTGGTGTGGTTCTTGCTGCCGTGCTGGGTGATGGAGATGTTTCCGCGGCTGCCGCCGGTGACGACACCAGCATGGTTCCACTGCCGGTCCTTCTTGTAGTACGCGAAGATCACGTCACCCGGACGGACGTCGTAGCGGGAGATCTCGCGGCCACCCCGGTGGTTCTTGAGGTGCTGGCGCAGATTGGCGGCGCCGGCCCAGGTGTAGCTGTCGACCCGCTTCCAGCCGATGTTGTTGCGGAACCAGCGTGAGGGGTTCCTTCGGCCGCCCTTGCGCTGCTTCATCTTGCCGCCGTGGTGCAGGGCCTTGGACACGAAGTTCGTACAGTCCTGCTTGTACTCCCAGCTGATGCCGACGTGGCGCTTGGCCCAGCTCGATGTGCCGCTGCCCTTGGGGGCGGCGGTGCGCAGCATCGGTGAACCGGCCGGCGGGCCGGCCTCTTCGGGCAGCATGCCGTCGGAGTCCAGTTCGATCGGCGGGGGCTCCTGCTCGCCCTCGGCGACCTCCTCGATGCTGTCCTCGGCGGGCGGCGCCACGGTCGCCAGCTTCGCGGCGTCGGCGGTCGTGGGCAGTGTCACCTCGACGCCCGCGTCGTCGGCCTCCATGCGCAGGGTGCCGCGGGTGAAGACGAAGCGGCCGGCGAGCCGGCCCTCCTCGTGCTCCTCGGTGCCGTCCTTGCCGGTGAGGACGCTCTGTTCGGTGAGCAGGCCGCGCACGACGACGGAGCCGTCGGGCCCGGGGCCGGTGAGCGGGTCGTCGAGCTTGCTGGTGACCGACGAGTAGTGCCGGCCGTGCCGGGAGTACCCCTCGCGCCTGTCGTTGAGCTCGGCTTCCTGGTCGGAGAGGAGGTCACGGAACATCGCACCGTGCTCGGACGCCGCGGCCGCCTTCTCGGCCGTGGTGTAGGTGCCCTTGAGGATTCCGGCCCGGGCGGTGGCGTAGTCGCGTACCGCCTGGGCGTACTTCACCTGATCGGCCACGGTCACCGGCCGCACGGCGGGGGAGTGGGCGGCGGTGGAGGTGCCGAAGTCGGTGGTGGCGGTGACCTCCACGGTGTGGTCGGCACCGTTGGCGAGGCCCGGGACGATGAGCCTGGTGTCCTCTGTGGTGGTGCGGGCGACTTCGCTGTCACCCTTGCGGACGGTGACGGTGTACTTCAGTGCCTCGGTCGCCGCGCCGGGGTCGGCAGGGGCGTTCCAGGTGGCCAGCAGGCCGTTGTCGCCCGGTACGGCTCTGACACTGGTGGGTGCGCCGGGCGCGGCGGCGGCGATGTAGTCGATCACCAGCCTGGGGCGCTTGGCCGGGTCCTCGGCGCGCGAGGAGTGGTAGACCACGCCAGGGGCGGCGTTCTTCTCGTCGCCGAGCTGCAGGCTCAGCCCGTGGTTGTCCTCCGTGGCCAGCCAGCCGTCCACCAGGGAGGCGATGTTGAGGTCGCCGATCGTGGCCGACAGTTCGTCGTCGGCCTCGAACGCCTCGTCACTCGCGGCGGCGGCCAGCGCCGCACCGTCCTGCTCAGGTGTCCACGGCTCGGCAAGGTCGCGCGCCGTCGCGGCGGGCTCGGCGCAGTGGTCGGGGGCATCGGCATCGGCCGGGCAGTCGGCGCGGTGCAGCTTCAGCCGCGCGTCGGTGATCCGGGCACCGGCGGGCACGGCCGAGAGGTCCGCCTTGAACCAGGTGCGCCAGGCCGTGGAGTCCGGGGTGCCCACCCGCAGGAGGCCGTCCTGGACGGCGGCGCAGGCCGCCCCGTCGCAGTCCTTGGCGCCGACGGGAGCGGTGGCGTCGCTGAGCGCGGTGCCGGAAATCTCCACGGTACGGGTCGCCGGGTCCGGATGGGCCTTCGGGGGCCTGGCGGTGAAGGTCTGCTTCCCGCTCCACGGCGAACAGGCCGCGTCACCGCAGGCGCGCATCGCCCACCGGTAGGTGGCACCGGCCGTGAGCGTGTCCTCGGGGACCACCGTGGCGATCCGGCTGCCGCTGTCGGCGTCGGCCGGCACCAGCGGTACGTCGGACATCGCCGTACCCTCGGCGTCGAACAGGGCGAACTCGCCGTGCATCCGCTCCTGGGCGGCAGAGGTCACTACGCCGGAGAGCATGGGCGTGGCCGTGTCCGTCGCGCCTTCCTGCAGCGCTGTCGGCACGTCGGGGACCGGCACAGCGGAGGGCTTGGCGCCGACACCGAACTGGTACGCGGCTGTGCCGGAGAGCAGCCCCGCCGAGTCGACGGTGCGCACGTGCAGCGTGTGCCAGCCCTTGGTGACCTTGACCTTCACCGTCTGCGGCCTGCCGCCCGTACCGGAGGAGTCGTCGACGGACCGGGGCGTCCGCGCGTCGTCCAGGCCCCACAAGAAGCCGCGGCCGTCCGACGACGTGGTGGTGAAGGTGCAGTCGACCTCGCCGGCCGGCTCGTCCGTCCACTGTTCGGCCGGGAACTTCTCACAGCTCACCGCCGGAGTGGCGGGCTTGCTGATGTTGACGCGGAAGGGCACGTAGCCGCTCCAGGCGCCGTAGGCGGAGCCGTCGTGCGCGCGCGAGCGCACGCGGTAGCCGAAGGAGCCGAGTTTCTTGTCCGCCGGGATCGTGAGCTTCGCGATGCCGCCCGAGGCGACACCGGTGCTCGTGCCGCTCCAGCTGTAGCTGCCGGCGTCGTGGAACGCCGGATCGGCACTGACCTCGAACTGCGCTTTGACCGTGCCGCCGTCAGGGTCGGTGACCTTGGCGGACAGGGTCGGCGTGAGGGAGGTGGCGTAGGTGCGTTTGTTGAAGGAGTTGTACGCCGAAGGCGTCAGGGCCACCCCACTCGGCGCGCCCGGCACGTTGTTGTACGTGACCGAGAGGACCGGCACATGGTCGGCCGCGTTGCGCGAGGCGAACCGCTTCCAGGCGTAGGAGTCCTTCTCGTCGGCGGCGCGCAGGCCCAGCGTGTTCTCTTCGTGGGGGTTGGCGGCCCACGCCTGCATCAGCGTCTTGACGTCGGCGCTCACCCATCCCTCGGCACAGCCGCTGCCGCCCTTGGTCTGGGTAGAGGTCGCCCATTTGCGGTTCCAGGTGGGCTGCGCGTTCCAGCGGCTCGCAGGGCCGGCGGAGGTGGTGTCCCACACCTCCCAGGCACGTTCCTGGCACGACCAGGAATGGTGGTTCCACAGCTTCAGCGTGGCCGTCTTGATCTCCCGGCCCTTCACCGGCTTGTTGCCGAACCTCAGGAAGGACCGGGCCACCTGGCCCGAGCCGTTGTTGCCGAGCTTGAGCTCCTTGGAGGTCGACTGGTCGGTGCCGTAGCCCTGCTGCACGAACGTGGTGAACGTGGTCAGCAGGTTCACCGCAGGGTCGACGGTCACCGGGAACTTCGTCGCCGGGTCGGCGAGGAAGGCGGCGTTCGGGGTGAGCGTCAGGTCGACGCGGTCACCTTCCTGGGCGACGGTCATGGCGACCGGCGCGCGGTGCGGGTGTTCGCCGGAGCGTTCGTCGTACCGTGCGTCCCACATGACCGGGGCCGGCAGCGTCCCCGTGGTCTTCCCGTCCGCGTCGGTGAACGACACCCCGCCGTCGGGCGCCGCCTTGGCGCTCAGCCCCTTGGCGGTGAGTGTCATCCGCAGCGTGCCCGCCTCGTCCACGGCCTTGGGGGAGTTGAGGACGACGAACTGCTCGAAGCCGGTTCTGGTGGCGTCCACCACGAGATCCGCGTGCGGCAGGGCGTCACGATAGGTGGCCCTGGTGCCTTCGACGCGCGGCGCGGGCAGCGCCCCCCGCCAGCCGAGTTCGACCCGCTGCCCCCGCGGCGTGGTCAACGAGACCAAGGGTGCGGTGGCCGGGACGGGTGTGGCGGCGCGCAAGCGGCGGGTGGCCGCCGTGTCCGCGCGACGGGGCGAGGCCCCGGCGAGCGTGAGCCCGAGCGGATGCGCCTTGGCCCCGACGCGGCCGTCGGGCAACGTGGCCAGGTCGATGTCGACACCGGTCCAGGACCCGTCATCGGCGCGGAAGCGCACCGGGCCCGCGGCCTGGTCCTCGGTCAGCGTTCCGTCGGGGTTGGCCCATACGGTCCTGGTCTCGCTGCGTTCCCCGACGACCTCGACGCGCTTGTCCGCGAGGCGGGCCCGAAGGACCGCGGCGGTGGCGTCGTTCCCGGCCGCCGGCTCGGCCACGGTCCCCTGGGGTGCGGCGGCCGCTCCGTCGGCGACGGTCGAGACGGCGGCGGCAGCCGGCGCGGCGGCCTCCATGACCAGCATTCCGGCCAGTACGAGACACGTGCCCAACGCCCGTCCAGGTCTGTGCTTGCGACTCTTCGTCACAAGTTCCCCTCCCAGTAAAGAAAAGATCAAGAAGGGGAAAACTAACCTGGGATTTCTGCGAATAAGGAGGGCGTAAGGACTGAAACGGACAGGGCGAAAGTCCCGAAACGGGCAGCCGGGCCGTGCCGTGCGTCACGGTAACGGTGAATACACAGGCGCTTGAAGCACATACGCAGGCGCTTGAACTGGTGCAGCCAAGCGAAGGTGCGGGGTATCGCGTCCAGCAACGGCATCAGCCGGGTGATGTCGTGGCGGTTGCCGCCGGTCAGCAGGACGGCTACCGGGATGCCGTGCTGGTCGACGATCAGGTGATGCTTGCTGCCGGGTCGGGCCCGGTCGGCCGGCGAAGCTCCGGGTGACCCCCCGTTGGGAGCCCGGCCGTGCGAGCCATCGACTGCAGCGTCGTCCATGTCCAGCAAGTCCGCCGCCCGCACTCCTTTCCAACTCGCTGATGGTCAGGTCGGACCACAGCCGACGAGCCACTGGTCTGCCCGCTACCCGAGCGCGTGCCCGCGAGGCAGTCGCCCAGCGGATCCCGAGTCGCCGAAAGACCGTCAACGTGTCTTGTGGACCGCTTCAGTGGGCTGCGACCATCCCGACATGGGCTCGCGAGTAGTCGGAATACCCGACGTGGACGGCACCGAACAGGTGGCTGTTGTCATCGATGTGATGCGGGCGTTCACCACCGCCGCATGGGCCTTCCACCGCGGAGCAGACAAGATCGTTCTCGCTGCCGACGAGGGCGAGGCACTGGCGATCAAGGCGTGTCACCCGGGCTGGCTCGCGCTCAAGGACGGGGCACCGGTCAGTGGGTTCGACCTGGTCAACTCCCCTGGCCTGATCCAGGAGGCCGACTTGACCGGACGCACCGTGATTCAAAAGACCACAGCGGGAACGGTTGGGGCCCTGGCGGTCGTCGAGGCTGAATTGGCGCTGTGCGCCAGTTTCGCCGTGGCCGGCGCCACGGCCCGGGCCCTGACGGATGCCGGCGCCGACTCGGTGACGTTCGTGGTCACCGGCGAGGGCGGCCGTGCCGCCGAGGATCTGGCCTGCGCCGAGTACCTGGATCAGCTCCTGTCCGGGACTCGTATCGACCCCGGCCCCTATCTGCACCGTGCCCGCACCTCCCCAGCCGCGGACGACCTCCGCAGCGGGCGACGCCGCGGTGCTCACCCCACCGATGTGGAGTTGTGTTTGGAGGTCGACCGGTTCGACTTCGCCCTGAAGGTCGGGCTCGACGAAGGGATGGCAGTGCTACGGCCGCTCCGGACCCGACCAGATGCGGTGTCCGCTGTACGCCGCGCACGGTAGTCAATGAGCCGTTACCGCCTCACGCTGACACGAGGTGGAACGTGAGGACGGCCTTGACGATGTCGGTGATCCGGGTGATCCGGGTGATCCGGGTGGTGAGGCAGCGCAGCTTGCGCAGCAAGCGTCAGTCCGGTGGCCCGTGGCCAACAATCGAACGGTCATCGCGAGCCGGGGCGGGCGGAGTTACCGCCGTGCGCTCTGTCAGCCAGACTTGTGGACGGGTGTCGGTCCCGCGGCGGGCTGGGGTGCGCTGGTGGGGTTGGTGGGGGCCGGCGCGCTACTGCCGGTGTAGGAGGGGAGGTCGGCCACCAGCTTGGTGAGGGCCGGGTCGTCGGCGTAGCGTCGCGCATGTAAGTCGGCGATCTTCTGGGCGATGTCGGGGTCGTCGCTGTCGGTGGTGTCGTAGGAGACGAAGGACTCCAGCAGCGGCAGACCGATCCGGTCGGTGTGGGCGTGTGAGGGCGCCATCAGATACTCCCAGTAGCCGTCGAGGTCCTCAAGGACGAAGACGGCGCCGTACTCGAACTCGCCGCCCACGTCTCTGCCGACGACGTACCGTGCGACCGCGTCGATCGACTCGCCCTGGTTGCGCAGGCTGGCGAGGGCCTCCTCGCGCTGTTGGGCGGTGACGGTCGTCTTGAACGTGAAGCGGTTGTGGTGGTAGATCATTTCTCTCCCTTGGTGGTCTTCGGGCGGCCTTCGGGGTTCGCGGTCGCGGAGGACCAGTAGCCGAGCAGTGCTGTCACTGCCTGGTCGGCCAGGCGCAGGGCGCGGTCGAAGCCGATGTCCTCGATCGACCCGATGCCGGCGAGGCCGTGCAGCGTGGCCCACAGCAGGTCGCAGGCGTCCTCGACGGCAACAGGCTCGTCTGCGGTCTCGGCCGCCCACGCGCCGATGAGCTGCCTGGTGAAGGTGATCACGTCGTCGGCGGCGGCGCGGCGGGTGGAGGCGTCGACGGCCGTGCCCGGTGCGCCCGACATGAGCTGGTACAGGCCGGGCCGTGACCGGGCGAACTCCAGGTACGCGACCGCCGCCAGGTGCGGGCCCTGTGAGGCCGGTGCACCGGCTACCGCGGCCCGCATCCGCTGCGCCAACTCACCGTTGGCCTGCTCCAGAAGCGTGTGCAGGACGGCCTCTTTGCTCGGAAAGTGCTGGTAGATCACCGGCGCGCTGTAGCCGATCTCGGCGGCGATCCGCCGGATGGTCACCGCCCGCCAGCCCTCGGCCTCAGCCATCCGGCCCGCTGTTTCCAGGATCTCGGCGAACGTCCGCTGACGTACCTCTTCCCGCTTCCCCACCATGAACCCCTAACGGCGTTATAAAATCTAACGGCGTTAGTGTTCTGCGCGTTCCCGAACCTGTCAAGCCCGCATGGGCAGAGACGTCAGCGGGACCTGAAGTACAGGTCGAGGTCGTTGAGTTGGTGGTGCGATAGGCGCGGTTGGCCCGGGATGAGTAGGTCGGGTCACCCCGCACCCGGAGCGGACGGACGCGAGGACGACCCGCGCCGAGTCGGGGCACGCGAATGGCTCGTGGAGTCGACGTCGACGTTCACTTCCCGAGTAATGAACCCGGCGGTTGCGATAAGGGCTAAAGCGAGGGCCCGTAGTGGTGGCCGAGTGTCCGTCCCGACCGTGCCCAACTCGGAGGCCTGGTGGTGGAGGAGCCAGGCCGTGGTGATACAGGCGATGCGGCGGTGCCGGACGGTGAGGATGCCACCGACGCGAAGAGTGGCGATGCCGCCTTCGCCTCAGACAGGCGTGGAGTCGGTGTCGGCCCTCCCGAAGGGGAGCGGGGTGGCGGCGAAGACGGAATCCGGGTCGAACGCAGACTTCACGGCCAGCAGGCGCTGGGCGTTCGCCCCGTAGGAGTTCGCGACCTGGTCGGGAGTCTCCGGCCCCAGGAAATTCACGTAGCCGCCCGGCAATGAGAACGGTTCGAGCGCCGAGTAAAGCTCTTCCAGCCAGCGCAGGCCTCGCCGCTCTGGGGTTCTCCCTCTCCCAGATCGCGGAGATGCGTGACGGCCCGGGTTCCGACCCGGACCCGCGTGATCTGCGGGCTCTCGTCGACCAGGAGTTGGCCGCCACCATCGAACGTCTGCAGCACGCCCGCGCCGAGGTCGGCGTCCTCATGGGCAGAACGGCCACGGCCGATCTTCCCCTCCGCGTCGCCTCCGTGGACGAGACAGCTGAGCTCCCTGACCCGGACCACTCTTTCGTCACTGTCCTCGGTACGGTCCTCGGCCCCAGGGGGATGGACGCCTACGCGGACTTGCTCCATGAGGAGCCGCAGCCGGTGGCCCGCGAATTCGACGAGCTTCCCGCCCCGGTGATTCCCGGCCGCCCGCGTCGTCACTTCGCTGGCCTGTGCACGCGGTTCCTGATACATACGGTGCGTGCCGAGCGGACACATGGACGTGACCGCGCGCCCCCGAGAGCCGGAGGTCCGTCATAGGCAAGCGTTTCACGCGACAGCACCTCGGCCCAGTGGCCCTGATCGCCCTGATCGCCACCGCCCTGCTCGGTGCGGGCCTGGCTCCGGCCGCATCGGGGACAGTGGAGAGTGGGCGCCCCGGCACCGCTTCCGGCGCCGTCACGGGGGCCACTTCCGGCAGCAGGTCCGCAACCGACCCCACCGCCGACGGCATACCTCGCCTCACTGACGCCCGCGGACGCACACTCACCCTGCGCGGCTGGAACGTCGAGGACAAGATCCACCACGGTCCGGACGCCCTCAGCGCGATCACCGAGCGGCACTTCGCCGACTTGCGGGCCCACGGCTTCAACTTCGCCCGCCTGCTGGTCTTCTGGGACGACCTGGAGCCGCGGCGCGGGCACTACAGCGAGTCGTACCTGCGCAAGATCCGGCGCATCCTCGACTGGGCGCACGAGCACGGCGTCCACGTCGTCATCGACGCCCACCAGGATGTGTTCGGGCCCGCGTTCGGCCACCGTGGGATCCCGGCGTGGGCGACACGGACCGACGGGCTGCCGTTCACCCCGCACCCCGACGACTGGTTCGCCGAGTACTTCGAACCCGCCGTCCAGCGCGCCTTCACCCATCTCTACGAGGACGCGGACCTACGGCGCGCGCAGGCTCGCATGTGGCGCCTGCTGGCGGACCGCTTCGGCGGGCACCACGCGGTGTTCGGCTACGACCTGATCAACGAGCCGATGGGGGAACTGCGCGCGGGCGAGGACCTGGCGACTGCCGCACGCCGCATCGAAGCGACGCAGCTCACCCCGATGTACCGCCGCCTGGCCGCCGCCATCAGCACCCGGGACCGCTCGAACCACCTGTTCATCGAGCCGACCCCGATCGTCGGCGAAGGCGTGCCCACCGGCCTGGGCCGCATCCCCGACGAACGCGTCGTCTACGCCCCGCACTTCTACAACACCGCGATGGAGGCGGGCGCCGATTACGACCCGGCGGCCGGCTGGATCACGGCGTACGAGAACGCCGTCACCGCATACCCGCGCGAGCACTCGGTTCCCGTCGTGGTGGGAGAGTGGGGCCCGCTGAACAGCGGCCTGCCGAACATGCGCCGCTTCCACGACGACGCGCTCGCCTCCTTCACCCGCTACTCCTCGGGCTGGGCCGCCTACGTCTGGTGCTACGGCGGCGGCTACTGCGCCCTCGACCGCGACGGCCGCTTCCGTACGAACAAGGAGCGCACTGTCACGCCGTACGCCCCGGCGGTCGCGGGCACCGTGCGCGCCGACACCCACGACCCGGCCCGCGCGACGTACCGCCTCACCTACCGGGCGACTCGCCGTCCCGGCACCACCGTGCTGTCCCTGCCGCCGAACACCACCGGCTGGCGGATCGAGGTGTCGGGCCGCACGGCACACCCCAGCGCCCGAAGTGTGCCGCCCGGGCAGGCACGACAGGTGCGCGTGTGGGCGTCCGACGGAACCGAGGTGCAGGTGACGGTGCGGCCGGGCTCCGGCCGCCGGGGCTGAGACGCTGCCCTGTTGGCAGACCATTCGGTGATCTATGGGGCACTGTTACATGATCTGCGGTTATCCGTTATGGCGGGTCAACTAGGTTGATTGCGTACTCGCCGCACAGCATGGATGGCGAGAGTGAACAGGACAGCTCCCGGCGTGGGCGCCGCCCGGCCGGCGGAGCTGTGCCGTGCGTGCGAAAGATCCATGACCGTGAAGGGGAACCACGTTATGCGTACCACCACCCACCGCCGCAGCGCCCTGCGTACCGCCGCCGTTTCGGTCCTCGTCGGTACGGCGCTCCTGGCCCCGGCCGCGGCCGCGCTGGCGAACACGCCCACCGCTGAGCAGCGCACTGCTGTACAGCGTGTCGTCGCCGCCAAGCCCGTGAAGATCGATATCGGTGCCGGCGTCACCGTCACCGTGAAGGACGGCAAGCCGTACTACAACGGCAAGGTCCTCAAGCCGGGCCAGACGGTCAACGACGGCATTTACCTGCACCTGAGCGCCGACGGCAAGCGCCTGTACAGCAAGACGCAGGGCGGTGGCACGCCGTACGCCGTCTGGGACGTCGCGACCGGCAAGAGCCTCGGTACCCAGAAGAACAGCCCGACCGCCGCGGTGAAGCCCGCGCTGACAGCCAAGCCTTCGGCGGCCTCCGTGAAGGCATGGCAGGAGCTGCGCGTCAGTGGCAAGGCCACCGGCATCACGGGGGGCACCAAGGTCGGCCTGCAGCAGAAGCAGCGCGGCACGTGGAAGACGCTGCCCGCCTCCACGACCGTCGACAAGTCCGGCGCATACAGCCTGCGCGTCAAGCTCGGCCTGAAGGGCAAGAACGAGCTGCGCATGAAGAGCGGCTCCACCCTGTCGCCCGTCTTCACGGTGACGGTCCGCTGACACCGCGGGAGGCGGCCACGAGAGCGGCCCGCCTGCTCCGTGACGCGGACCAGGACAGCGATGGTGTTCTTCCCCGTCGAGCGGCTGCGCTCGGCCGGTGGACGGTCGACTTCGTTATTCCGCCCATCGACGGTGGTGAAGTTCAGTTTGGAGAAGATCCAGAGGCGGGCTCCCTTGGACCAGATGCGCACGTAGCCGTCGACCTGGACGACCACGCCGACACTGCGACGGCGCAGCAGTCGCTGGGGACGCGCTAGGAGGGCCACCCGCCACAGCGCATGGCCGTCCGCTGCCGGTGTCATGGTGGCCAGGGCAGTCGTCAGCTGCCCCAAGGAGGCCTTCGGAGAGCGGGAGTTGGCGCGGGCAGCTCCACGACACGGCCCAGGCCATGTCGGGCATAGCCGGGGTCTTCGCTGATGGCCACACGGACGACGTTACCGGCGATCACCTCCGCGGAGGTGATCGCACGGATGGGCCGCGTCCACGTCCTGCGCCCGCGCGCGGTACGCGCAGCCCGGCCGTCCTCGCGCCCCCGGGGCGGAAGGGCACCGGGGGCGCGTCGTGCCATACGTGCGTCAGGCCTTGCGGGTTACCGGCTTACGGTGCGGTGCCCCACAGGAGTTGGCCGCCGGAGTAGACGCCGATCTTTGGTGCGTCGGTGTATGCGCTGGCGGTGCCGTGGCTGTAGTCGTCGGTCTCGTTGAGGTTCGACCAGTCGGCTCGGTGCAGCCGTAGTTGGATGTCGCCGGTCGAGGCGCCTGCGGCGAGGGTGCCGCCGGTGACGTTGACCTTCAGGTAACGGTTGGCCCCGGTGGTCGTGCCGTTCGTCGACACCGAGTGGGTGAGGTTCGAGCAGCCGATCTGCGCCCAGTCGCACCAGGTGGTGTACGAGGAGGCCGAGTCGTCGAACCAGTAGCGGATCTCGACGTCCTTCAGACTCTGCGTACTGCTGCCGGTGTTGACCAACTGCAGGTTCATCCCGACGGCGTTGTCCGTGACGCTCGTATTGCTCGTCTTGTACTGCACCTTCAGGTGGCCGGTGCCCGGCCCACCCCCCGAAGTCGTCGTGCCGGTGACCTGCGCGGACTGGGCCGAGGCGTTCCCGGCGGCGTCCCGCGCCCGCACCTTGTACTGGTAGGTGGTGGAGGCGGTCAGAGAGCTGTCGGTGTACGTCGTGCCGCCGGTGGAGCCGACGAGGGTCCCGTTGCGGTACACGTCGTACGACGCGACGCCCACGTTGTCCGTCGAGGCGGTCCAGGACAGTGACACCGACGACGAGGTGGCGCCCGTCGTCTTCAGCCCCGCCGGGACGCTCGGCGCCTCGGTGTCGGGGCCCGGGTCGCCGCCGCCGTTCAGCGGCGGGTAGGCGTTGGTCAGCAGCATCTGGAACTGTGCGGAGAACCAGCGGCCGGCCAGCGGGGCGTTGGGCATGGCACCGGTGGGATTGTTGCCGTTGCGTGCGTTGCCCTCATAGGTCGGGTCGCACATCCGGTCGAAGCCCTTGCCCTCGTCGTTGTCGATGGGCTGGCTGTTGCCGTCCGACTCGCCCGGGGGCTTGGCCCACACGTACGCGTCGATGCCCGGCTCGGGCGCGGTCCGCGGGCGTTCGCCGACTCCGGCTCCCTGCTGGTTGCACCAGTTGCCGGTGTGGATGCGGCGGTCCACCCTGCCTCCGTCGACGTAGGAGTCGACGGAGGTCTGCGGGCCGGGCCCGGTGGGTCGTGCGGTGCCGCCCCAGCCGTTGCGGGCGGTGTCGATGAGCATGCCGAGGCCGGGGTTGAAGCCGCCGCGGCTGACCAGGCGGTCGCGCAGCGCCTGGGCGAAGGACAGCTCGTCGACGTAGTAGTTCCAGTCGACCCACTTGGCCTGGCGCACGGTGGTGCCGTTCACCGAGTCGGTGACCTTGAAGTTCGGCTCCTTCAGCGCACCGTAGTTGGCGGTGTTGACGATGAAGCCTGCGACGTCGTCGACCGTCGCGCCCTCGGAGGTGGCGGCCTTCTTGAACTCGTCCACCGCCGGGTCGAAGTTGGTGTCCCAGCCGAGCCAGCCGTGGTGTCCCGCGTCGATGTAGTTGTAGACGTTGGGTATGTCGCCGAGCTTGTTCAGCGCGTAGCCGACGCCCTTCTGGTACGACCCCAGCTCCTTCACGTGCCGGCAGGCCTCCGTGGAGCCGGCCGAGCTGCCCGCGTTGGTGACCATGTTGGGCAGCGAGTCCGGCTCGATCAGCGCGGAGATCCGCAGTGCCGCGTACTTCGGGTCGGCGAGGATCTCCGCGATCGGGTCGATGTACTCCGACTTGTACCGGCCGAGCTCCTCCGCCTTCAGCTCGCCGTTGGAGGCGAGCGCGGCGCAGTCGCGGCCCGGCAGGTCGTAGATGACGACCTGGAAGAGCGTGGCGCCCTGCGTCAGCGCGGTGTCGAGGTGGGCGCGCAGGCCACGGCCGTTGGAGGTGCCGGTGATCGCGGCGATCCGGTCCATCCATACGAAGCTGGGCTGGTCGGCGATGACGGAGCCGCCGGGCTCGGCCTTCGCCTTGGCGGACCAGTCGGGGTTGACGTACGGCTTGGCGCCCACGTACGGGTTGTCGACGCGGGCCGCCGCGGCCGCCGAGGCCGGTGCGGTGGGCAGCGCGACGCTGAGCGTGGCGCCCATGGCGAGCGCCGGCAGCAGCGCCGCGAGCCTCCTGAAGCGGCTCTTGCGTCTGAGGTGCATGGTGGTGTTCATCGTTGCTTGGTGTTCCTCTCGGATAAGGGTGTCCGGGTGGTGATCAGGGCGCGGTGCCCCACAGGAGTTGGCCGCCGGAGTAGACGCCGATCTTTGGTGCGTCCGTGTACGCGCTGGCGGTGCCGTGGCTGTAGTCGTCGGTCTCGTTGAGGTTCGACCAGTCGGCTCGGTGCAGCCGTAGTTGGATGTCGCCGGTGGAGGCGCCCGCGGTGAGTGTGCCGCCGGTGACGTTGACTTTCAGGTAGCGGTTGGCTCCGGTGGTGGTGCCGTTCGTCGACACCGAGTGGGTGAGGTTCGAGCAGCCGATCTGCGCCCAGTCGCACCAGGTGGTGTAGGAGGAGGCCGAGTCGTCGAACCAGTAGCGGATCTCGACGTCCTTCAGACTCTGCGTACTGCTGCCGGTGTTGACCAACTGCAGGTTCATCCCGATGGCGTTGTCCGTGACGCTCGTATCGCTCGTCTTGTACTGCACCTTCAGATTGCCGGTGCCGGTCCCGCCGCCGGGCTCAGTGGTGACGCTCACCGGACCGGTGGGCGGCGAGACATTCCCGGCCGCGTCCCGGGCGCGCACGGTGTAGCTGTACGCGGTGGACGCCGTCAGTCCGGTATCGGTGTACGTCGTGCCGCCGGTGGAGCCGACGCGTGTGCCGCCGCGGTAGACGTCGTACGACGTGACGCCGATGTCATCCGTGGCGGGATCCCAGGCCAGCGAGGCGGACGACGAACTCGTCCCGGTGGACCGCAGGTTGCGGGGCGCGGTCGGCGGCGTGGTGTCCCCGCCGCCCGAGCCCTTGCGGGCGTCGAACGAGAAGGAGTTCACGCCAAGACCCTGGCCGCCCTGCCAAATCTCGAAGCCGGCCTCGGCGTCGATCAGGTAGTGCGCGGGGTTGATCTGGCCGCGCGCGGTGGCGTCGTCGACGAGGCGCTTCACGTCGAGGTCGGCCACCGCGGTGGCGCCGCCCTGCAACACGTACGAGATGACCTTCCACCCGGACGCGCCGGGACCGGTCCACACGTCCCACGTCCGGCCGTCCGCGGTGATCGTCGCCGTACGGGAGCCGATGGGCTGGACGCCGCCGCGGTGGTTGATCCAGATCATCAACTCGGTGCCGTCCGGCTGGTCGTCGGTGGTGGGCGTGGAGTTGAACCACAGGTCGTACGCGGCGTTCCAGGCACCGGAGGAGACCTGCGTGGTGTCGAACGTCGACCGGGCGCTGCCCAGCTCGCTCACCCGGATCGGCAGGCCGCTGTTCGTCGTGCACGCGCCCCAGTGGCAGCCCTTGTAGCTGGACGGGTAGGTGGCGGGCGGCCCCGCCGTGGTGAGCGAGAAGTTCGCCTCGGTCAGCTTCCAGGCGCCGGTCGCGGTGTCCACGCTGACGCACTGGCGGGCCGAGGAGTTCCACTCGTTCTGCTGGTACGTGTACGCGCCGTCCTGCAGTTCCGTGGTGCCCCACTGGGTGCAGTCGGTGACCGGCGCGGCCGCCGCCGGGCTCGCGCCGGTGAACAGCGCGAGCCCGGCGAGCAGGATGCCCGCGGCGGTGGCGGCGAGGGCGCCGCGCAGGTGTCGGTCCGTCACGGCGCCGTCCCCCAGACGAGCTCGCCGCCGACATACGCGGAGATCTTGGAGGCGTCGGCGAACGACGTGTTGGTGCCGCGGCTGTAGTCGTCGGCCTCGTTGAAGTTCGACCAGTTGCTCTTGTGCACGCGCAGCTGTATCTCGCCGGAGTCGCCGCCCGCGGCGACGCTGCCCGCGCCGGCGCTGAAACCGACCTCCAGGTAGTGGTCCGCGCCGGTCTTCGGGCTGCTCATGGCGACCACCCGATGGGTGATGTTGGCGGCGCCGAGCATCGCCCAGTCGCACCAGGTGCTGTACGTGGACGGGCCGCCGTCGCCGGTGAAGTAGTAGCGGACGGTCACCGTGGAGAGGCTGAGCGCGCCGCCGCCGGTGTTGCCGACCTTCAGGGACATACGGATGGCGTTGTCGGTGGCGTTGGAATCGGTGCTCTTGTACTGGACCTTGGCCCCGCCCGTACCACCGCCGGCCTTGGTGGTGCCGGTGACCTCGGCGGACAGTGCGGAGGCGTTGCCCGCGGCGTCGCGGGCGGCGACCCGGTAGCGGTATGCGGTGGAGGCGGAGAGCCCGGTGTCGGTGTAGGTGGTCGCGGTCGGGGTGCCGACCGGGGTGCCGTCGCGGTAGACGTCATACGCCGCGACGCCGGTGTCGTCGGTGGACGCCGTCCAGCTCAGCGACACGCTGGTGCCGGTCGTCGCCGTCACCGTCAGGCCGGTCGGGACGGTCGGCGCGGTGGTGTCACCGCCGCCGGGCCCGCCCTCGTCGCCGAGGAGCTCGGCGTACGAGGCGAAGGAGAGCGCCAGCGCCGCCTGCGCCCAGAAGCGGTGGTACGTGAAGACCGGCGGGGCGCCGCCGTCGAGGTACGTCTGCACCTTCGACCAGCCCGGCTCCTGCTTGAGCCACGGCCGCATCCCGATGAAGGTCGTGCCGGAGCCCAGCTTCACGCCCTGCGGGGAGGTGCCGGACCAGCCCGCCGGGAAGTACACCGGGTCGTCGAAGCGGTCGTAGTCGCGGCGGGTCTCGGGGACGGCAATGCCCTTGGCGTCGGCGTGCTCGGCCATGGCGTCGAGCAGGGACTTGGCGAGTCCGGCGGCGTCGACGTTCCCGGACTTCGCCGCGTAATAGATCAGCGTCATGGACAGCGCCGCGCCCACGCCGACGTCGTCGCCGTAGTCGACGACCGACACGTGCAGGCCGGTGTTGGCGCCGGGGTTCGTGGCGCTCCAGGTGTCGGGTGCGCCGGTCCAGCGCAGGGTGGCGGGGAAGCGGTAGCTGCCGTCGGCGCCTACGGTGGTCTCCTCGGAGGCCCAGGCCACCCACTTGTCGAGAACTGCCTTGGCGGTCGCGTTGTTGGTGACGTAGTAGTACTGGGCGACGCGCTCCATGCACCAGACCTGGAAGCCGAACCAGTTGTTGCTCGGCGGGTCGTGGTAGACGGGCTGCCAGTCGTACGCCATGCCGTAGAAGGTCGGTGTGCCGGCCGGCGGGGTGCCGTACTGGCCGTCCCAGCTGTTGGAACAGCCGCCGGCGAGCCCGCCCTCGGAGGACTGCAGCCAGCGCAGGAACTCCAGCTGCCGGGTGAGCGACTTCTGCCAATCTCCCTTCGCTGTCGGCGACTTGGGGGTGAGGGCGGGGATGGTGGACAGCGCCCAGGCGGCGAGGGGGTTCTGGTAGCCCTGGTGGGCGATGCCGTCGCCGATGCGCCAGGCCCAGCCGCCGCCGGTGCCCGCGGAGCCGCCCCAGGCGTAGTACCAGGACAGCAGGTAGTGCTGGGCATCGCGACCGGAGGCGGGTTGGCAGCCGGTCGGGCTGGTGCAGTCGCCGATTTTCTTGAAGTACTTGTCGAACATCGAGTAGCGCAGGTAGTCGCCCATCTTCGCGGCCTTGGCCACGGAGGCGGAGACCTGGCTCGCCTTGCCCTGCGCCGTCGCCCACGTCAGCGCCCAGTAGGCGGCCTGCACGGCGCGCGCGTCGGCGTCGGGGGCGTTGGTGTACTTCCACTGCTTCGCGTACGAGGAGTCCTTGACGAAGAGGTCGAGGTAGCCGTTGGGGCCGCCGTACTTGAAGAGGTCGGTGCTGGGCTGCGGGATGGTCTCCCAGACGGACTCCTGCGCGCCGCGCTGGTAGCTGTTGATGAACGACGCCATCTTGCCGGGGCCGAGCTCGTCGCCGGTGCCGGGCTTGTTGCCGAAGCCGTAGACGTTGTCGAGGTCCATCAGCCAGTGCATGCCGTAGACGTCCATCGTCCCGTACGCGGAGGCGAGTTCGGCGGCGATGGGGTCGGAACCGACGGCGACGGAGGAGTTCAGCTCGGACGGGTAACTGGTGACCTGCGGGTGCTCGGGCGCGTAGGTGGCGGGCTTGGAGGGGGTGTACGAGTCGTTGGTGGGCTGGTCGATGTGCGGCGGGATGATCGAGGCCTCGGCGACTTCCCAGGACTTGTTGAACGGGGCCCAGTCGCCGGTGACCCGGCCGTACGCCGCCTCCAGCCAGATCCAGAAGCTGAACGCCTCGGAGGTCGTCTGGTGGCCGTGGTCGGGAGCCTCGACGATCAGGGTCTCGGCACAGTGGTAGGGGATGCCGTCCGGGCTGAAGTAGCCGCTGTCCGGGCTCTTGATCTTGTTGTATTGGGTGAGGAAGGCCTCCGTGTAGGGGCCGTCGGCGGCGCCGGCCGCCTGTGCGGCGGACTTGGTCGGGGCGTCGGCAGCCCGGGCGAACGCCTGCCCGGCGCCGAGGGCGACGAGCGCGCCGCCGGTCACGCCGACGAAGGAACGCCGGGAGAGTAACGCGGATCTTTCGGATCTTTCGGGCATTTCGGGTTGTGCGGACACAGGTCCTCCAGGAGGGGGTCCGGGTGGGAGTGGTGGTGGTGCCGCCGGAACGGTCCGGGCGGGCGGGGCCGGCCGCCCGGACCGGGGTTCAGGGGGTGGTGCCGTAGACCGTCCGGCCGTCGAGGTGGACGGTGATCTTCGGCGCATCCGCGAAGGAGGTGTTCGTACCGCGGCTGTAGTCGTCGGCCTCGCTGAAGTTCGACCAGTCGCTCTTGTGGAACCGCAGTTGCGCCTCGCCGCTCGACGCCCCGGGGGAGAGGCTGCCCGCCGTGGCGGTGAAGCCCACCTCCAGGTAGTGGTCGGCGCCGGCCTTCGGGCTGCTCATCGCGACGACCCGGTGCGTGAGCTTCCCGCAGCCGAGCACCGCCCAGTCGCACCAGGTGCTGTACGTCGTGGCGCCGGACCCGCTGCTGAAGTAGTAGCGGACGGTCACCTTGGAGAGATCGACGGCCGAGTCACCGGTGTTGACCAGCTGCAGTCCGGGCTTGATCGAGTTGTCGCCGGCGGACTGGTCGTTGTTCTTGTACTGGACCTTCAGGGCGCCGTCGCCCGTGCCCGCGGGCTGCGTCGTCGCGCTCACCGGGGCGGACTGCGCCGAGACGTTCCCGGCGGCGTCGCGGGCCCGCACCGTGTAGGCGTACGCGGTGGAGGCGGCGAGCCCGCTGTCGGTGAAGGACGTACCGGAGGCCGTCCCCACCTTCGAGCCCCCGCGGAAGACGTCGTACCCGGTGACGCCGGTGTCGTCGGTGGCGGCGTTCCACGCCAAGGAGACGGAGGCCGAGGTGGTGCCGCTCACCCGCAGCTCCGACGGCACACTCGGGGCCCGGGTGTCGACCGCGCCGGTGTCGCCGAGGGCCTCGCGGATCGCGTCCATGACGACGGGCTTGGGCTGCAGATTCCCGTCCCACGGGAGGGCCGAGCCCTCGCCGTCGAAGACGCCGGGGATCCAGGAGTACTTGTCGGTGTAGTCCCAGACCGTGATCCCGACGCACCGGGTGACGGCCAGGCAGGCCTCGGTGACCCGGCGGTAGTAGTCGGCCTGGGTGGCCTCCTTCGCCGAGTCCTTCGGCAACTGCATCCGCACGTCGAGCTCGGTGATGGCCACGTCGAGGCCGAGGTCGGCGAAGCGCTGGATGTTCTGCTGCATCTGGTTCGGGAATCCGTACTGGATCGCCAGATGCGCCTGCAGCCCGACACCGTCGAGCGGCACGCCTGCCGTCTTCAGATCGCGGGCGAGGGCGTAGAGGGCATCGCTCTTCGCGCCGATCCCCTCGACGTTGTAGTCGTTGATGTACAGCTTGGCGTCGGGGTCGGCGGCCCGGGCCGCGCGCAGGGCGTGGGCGATGAAATCCTTGCCCATGGCGTGGTGGAACGGCGAGTCGCGGAAGCTGCCGTCCTCGTTGAAGGGCTCGTTGACGACGTCCCAGGCGAACACCTTGCCGCGGTAGTGGCCGGCGACCTCGGCGATGTGGTTCTCCATGGCGGGGCGCACCTGCGCGGCGGGCAGCTGCCCCACCCAGCCGGGCAACTGGCTGTGCCACACCAAGGTGTGCCCACGAACGCTCTGGCCGTGTGCCCGGGCGAAGTCCACGACCTGGTCACCGCCCGAGAAGCTGAACTGCCCCTGGGTGCGCTCGGTGCTGTCCCACTTCATGGAGTTGCCGGGGGTGATCGGCCCGAACTGGGAGCCCAGGATCTGGGTGTACGGGGCGTCGGACAGTTCCCCGTTGTCGGTCGCCGAGCCGAAGTACCTGCCCTTGGCGTCGGCGAGCTGATGCAGCGTCGGCGGCTCGGCCGCGGACGCCGGCGACGGCGTGAGCCCGATCGCGGCCGCCGCGAGGGCGAGGGTGGCGATCAGGGCGGCGATGCTCCGAGACGCCCGTCTTCGGGCGGGGGTTATGGGCGCCGGCGACATGCTGGTTCCTCTCTCCGAATGCGGGAGGGGGATGCTCGGGTGTCACCGAAGCCCTGCGACGGGGGTCCAACCGGTCACGGCGCTCGGCCTCCTCCTCGCGACTCCGGTGGCAGATAGTGCAAGTCTTGAAGGTGTGGGAGCGCTCCCAAAGTGCTGTAGTGGGGTGCACCTGTCAAGGAGTTGGGTCGAAACTTGCGGAGCAACTGAAGAAAATGACGACAGCTCGGGTTTTGCCTGCCGTGATCTGCCCTGACGGCTGGGCGGCATGAACGAGGTCGACACGGGCAACGACTGCGTGCAGACCTATGCCACCCGGGTCAAGCAGGGCGAAGGGCACCCGTACGACGATATGTCCGCATGGCGGCTCCGCCCTGGAAAGAGAAGTACGGCCGCTCCGCCATGTCCGGCTGGATCAACTCCACTTCCATCCAAGGCGACCGTGGCCTGCACGGTTCCCAAGCCCTGGGTGGCTGAACGCCGGCGGGGGCGCCCTCAGCCGTTGTGCCCGCGCCGGCCGCACATCCCCGAAAGAGAGAGAGTGGCCATGCCCGACAGCATTGAGTGGATCGCCGATGCATGGAACGCCAGGGGCCTGTACATCACCTGCGCTCGTGGCCTCAGCCCGCAGCACCTGGCTGAGCGCATGGCGGATCACGAGCCCGTAGAGGTCCGATCGGCCGTGACCCTCGATGAAGCATCCAGCCTGGTCGACATGACACAGGTCTACTGCGTGGGGCGCATCGGCCAGGCCGGGGACTGGTCGTTCGTCGTGGAGAGCGGAGGCAGCGAAGGCTGGGCTCTGGACCCGAGCGTGTCCCGTGGCGCCGAGATACTGATCTTCGATCCGCGCCCGGACGACCCGCCCGCCTTCTTCAGCTACCACGCCAACGGCGAGGTACAGCTGCACTTCGAACTGGGCGCCGACCACGACCCCGCCGGAGCCCAGCCCGATCTGCTGCGTCCCGACCTCGAAGCCGCCGGAGTCATCCCGCCACAAGACTCGATCGACGACATGCTGGGGGCGGACGAGGAACTGTCGGCACACGCACAACAACGCCAGGTGCTGGCGTTCTGCGGAGCGGCGCCCTGGCTCCTCAGCCCGCCTCAGCGGGCTTGTGTGCAGTCCTGGTAGCAGCCTTCTTCGAGACAAGCCTGGGAGGCATTGCCGGATCCTCAACACCCCCGTCGGGGGCCATTACCAGGGCAGAGAGAAGTGGACTGTCGCTTCCCGAGCGGTCCTCGATCTGTGACAGGAGCTTGAGACGCATTTCCTGGGGGAGGGAGGGAAGTTCTTTCCGCCGGCCAGCAGGAGCCAGTGGGTGGTGCCAGCGGCTTGTGCAACTGCGATCAGCAGCTGGCGCACATCCTGGCTGGGCTGAGGTCGGTCCGTTGTCCGTTGCCCGTTTGGCCTTTGGTGGCCGGGCCGTGTGCTTTTGCTATGCCGGCTTCGACGGCGCACCAGGGCAATTCAGCCTTCTGTCTTCGCCGGACGTCTTCTGGCGTCGCTGCTCCGCCTTCAGGCGAGTATGGCTCTCGCCGTGTGTGTCACCGAGCGGTTGCTGCCCTTCGGTGATCAGACGTTGCAGCCGCTCCCGTGCGTCGGGTGCCAGACCGAGTGCCCGAGGTCCCCCGTCGCCCCTCTCCCTCCACGCGCCGAACCTTCTCGGTGCCAGACCTGCCTGGCGCGATACGCCATGTGCCACCCGTCGGTCGAGCCATCGAAGAGGTGGCCGTCGTCGGTGGAGGTACGGCGGTTCTCCTGCCGCGCACGGTTGAGGGTGCCGTCTGGGACCTCGCGGCCCAGGGAGTGTTGATGCCCCGCAAATCGACCGCGTTCGGGCCGAAGCCCGCGGTTCGAACTCTGCTGCTGGGCCGGGCATCGGGCGGGGCCTGACTGCCGAACTGAGGCGTAAGGAAGGCACACGCCCAGGTCTGTTGTATACCCCCTAGGGGTATGCTACCTTCGCGCTCGGAGATACCCCTACGGGGTACCTGAACAAGGGGATGGAATCATGCCAACGGTCAACCCGAGGCGCTGGTGGGCGCTGCTCGTGCTCGCCACCGCCCAGTTCATGGTGATCATGGATACCAGCATCATCGGAGTGGCCCTTCCCGAGATGCGGCGTGAACTCGGCTTCTCGCAGGGCGAGTTGCAGTGGGTCTTCAATGCCTATGTCATCGCCTTCGGTGGTCTCCTGCTGCTCGGCGGCCGACTCTCCGACCTCCTGGGCGCCCGCAAGGTGTTCAACACGGGGTGGGTCGTCCTGATGGCGGGCTCCGTCGTCGCCGCGGCCGCGCAGACCGCCTGGGTCGAGGTCGTGGGTCGCGCGGTGCAGGGCGTGGGCGGCGCGCTGATCGCACCTGCCGCCATGACGCTGCTGATGGTTCTCTTCGCCCATGACGCGAAGGAACTGGGCAAGGCGATGGCGCTCTATGGCGCTGCGGCCCCCGCCGGCGGCACGGCGGGAGTGTTCCTGGGCGGTGTGTTCACCGAGTGGCTCAGCTGGCCATGGATCTTCATCATCTACGTCCCGATCGGCGTCGCCACCCTCGCGGCAACCAAACTGCTGCCCGCCGTCGAGCCCCGCCGGGGCCGAGTGGACGTGATCGGTGCCGCATCCGTCACCGCAGGTCTCGCTCTCGCCGTCTTCGCCATCGTCCGTGCGGAGGACGTCGGCTGGGGGTCCAGCGCCACTGTTCTCCAGCTCGTGGGCGCCGCCGCTCTACTGGTCCTGTTCTTCGTCATCCAGAAGTCTGTGGGTCAGCCGCTGATGCCGCTCGGCATCTGGCGGGTGCCGCGCCTCGGGTCCGCCAACCTCGCGATGGCGCTGCTCGGTGCCGCATGGATCCCGATGTGGTACTTCCTCAACCTGTATCTGCAGCAGGTGCTCGGCTACGGGGCATTCGCCTCCGGCGCGGCGCTGCTTCCGATGACTGTGCTCCTGATGATCTTCATGACGGCGATCACCGCGAAGCTGCTCGCGAAGTTCGGCGCCAAGCGGCTGATCGGTGGCGGATTGCTTGTCCTTGCGGCAGGTCTGCTGTGGCTGTCGGCCGTCGGGCCGACCGGTTCGTTCGCGGTCGACGTTCTGCCCGCCTCGCTGGTCGCGGCCCTCGGCATGTCGCTGGCGTACATCCCGGCGATGATGGCTGCCATGTCCGGCGCCCCGCAGGAGCAGGCGGGCCTGGCCTCCGGGATCGTGAACACCACCTACCAGGTCGGCTCGGCCCTCGGCCTGGCAGCCCTGACCGCTCTTGCCGCGTCGCAGGGCGCGGGACAGTTGGACAACCTGCCGGCGCTCACCGACGGCTTCAGCGCCGCGTTCCTGGGCGCTGCCGCAATCGCTGCGACAGGGGGCCTCGCCACGCTCCTCCTGATGCGTGGCGACAAGGCTGCGGCCACCGTGCAGCAGGCCGACGCACCACAGTCCAGGGGTGAGCAGATCGGCGTGTAGCCGGTGGGCTGCCTGTCGGCCGCACGCGACACTCTTCACAGGGGCCACTCGATGTCTCACCGGACATTGAGGCGGCCCCTTTCTGCTGTCGAATGCACAGCCGAGTTGGTCGCCGGTCACGTACTCAAGTGACAGGACTCGGCAGTCGCACGGCATTCCGACCTCGGCAGCTGCGCGTCCGTCGTCCCGGCTGCGGCAAGAGGCGGGGCTGGTGAAGTTGACGCGAGGAGCGCGGTGTTGTTCGGGGTGCGCTGAGAGTCGGCGAGGATGCTGTCAATGGTGAGGGCGCCTTCGGAGGGGTTGGGATCGCGGCAGGCGCATGCCGCCGTGTCGCCCTGTGTGTTCCTGCTCTGACTGGATCGCTCACCAGTGGCTGGGGGGTTGCCTTCGCTCGGTGAACCGCCCATCTTCCCGGGGTGACGTGGTGACGACGCCGTGATGGAGGACCTGGAGCGCCCATCAGTGCCGGCCTGGCTGCTGCGGCAGGCCCGGCCGTGGCGGGCGTTCATCTGGCACAAGAGGCAGTAGCACTCGGGCATTTACTCACGGGGTCCTGGCCGGGTGGGCCGTCACTACCGATACGGCGTCGAGCGCACGAGGCGGGCGATGACGTTCTGCTCGACGTGCTCGTCTTTCCCCTGGTGCGGACGCGTGCGCCCGCATGCGCGCGGGCGGTGCCGGTTTCCCTCTCGTGCGTCGGCAGGTGCGCTGACCCGTTCACGCCGCCCGGCTGTGGCATCCACTGCCCGGGCAGACGTGTTGACGCGCCGGCGCCACGGGTCGGCAGGCGGGTGGCCCCACGTGATCCACGTGATGGATCTCGGCGAGCTCGTCACGAGATTTCCACCACGGAGGCTCGCCATATACCCCCCGGGGGTATATGGTTCTGATCGTTGGACGGAGCGGAACGGTGCCGGAAGGCGCCATACACCCTGGGAGACGTCATGACGAACCACGCGGACCACGGCCAGACCGACCACAGCGCACACGGCGGCCACGGTGGTCACGCCGACCACAGTGCTCACGGCGCTCATGGCGGAGCTCAGCCCGGCGGCCTCTCGGTCTCGGCGAACGGCTACACCGTCGAGCTCGACTCGACGATCCGCACCGCCGGTGTGCAGCAGGTCAGCTTCCGGGTGATCGGCCCCGACGGGTGGCCAGTGACCGAGTTCGTGCCCGAGCACGAGAAGGAGCTGCACTTCATCGCCGTACGGCGCGACACGGCCGGGTTCCAGCATGTGCACCCGGTGCGGGACGAGAAGGGAACCTGGAGCGTCGAGCTCGCCCTGGAGCCGGGGGACTGGAGGTTCTTCGCCGACATCCACCCGGCAGGACACGACGGGACCATGACGCTGGGGATCGACGCGGCGGTCGCCGGGCACTACGACCCCCGGCCGCTCCCCGAGGCCACCGGGATCGCACGGATCGGCGCCTACACCGTCGCGCTCGACGGCAAGCTCCTGCCCGGCGAGGCAAGCGAGCTGACCCTCACCGTCAGCAAGGACGGCCGCCCCGTCACCGATCTCCAGCCCTACCTGGCCGCGTACGGGCACCTGGTGGCCCTGCGCGTCGGCGACCTGGGCTACCTCCACGTCCACCCGGAGGGCGAGCCCGGCGACGGCGTCACCGCGCCGGGCCCCGACATCGCCTTCATGGCGGTTGCGCCCACGGCGGGCACCTACCGCCTGTTCCTGGACTTCCAGCACGGCGGCGTCGTCCGGACGGCCGAGTTCACGGTGCGGACCGGCGAGGCGGCGCCCGAACACGGGACCCACGACGACCACGTGCACCACGCACACCAGGGCCACCACGCCCACCACTGACCGACCACGTCGATCACTACTGACCGACCACCACTGGTCGACCACACCGGAAGGAGCGTCATGCCCCGCTTGACGCGACTCACGCCTGACACGGCGGTCGGCGCCTCGCGCGACCTCCTCGCGGACCTGGTCTCCCGCCATGGCCAGATCGGCGACATGGTCTCCACGATGGCGCACTCGCCGGCCGTACTGGGCGGCTACCTCCAGCTCAGCAGGGCCATGGGACGAGCCAAGCTCGACCGCAGGATCAGCGAACGGATCTCCATCGCCGTCCAGGCCCTGCAGGGTTGCGGGCTCTGCCTCGCAGCGCACGTGAGTGCCGCCCGCGCCCTGGACGTCGACGAGGAGGAGATCGAGCGGGCCCACGCGGGCACCTCGGCCGATCCCGCCGCTGCGGCGATCCTCACCCTCGCCCTCCAGGTCTACCGCGAGCCGACGTCGATCACCGACGAACAGGTCACCGCACTGCGCGAGCACGGCTACAGCGACCGCGCGATCGCCGATGTGCCCGGCGTCGTCGCGCTCAACATCCTCACCGGCGCCTTCAACCTCCTCGCGGGCCTCACCCACGGAGGCGACACCGATGCCTAGCCAAGACACCCCCGCCTGTACGCGCGGGGCACGGCCTCCGCCCCGGGGCCGTGCCCCACCGCATGGACACGGAAGGAACCCGTCATGCGACTGTTCGCCATCCGCGACTACCGCCACCTGTTCGGCGCCCAGGTCATCGCCCTGTTCGGCACCGGACTGACCACCGTGGCCCTCGGACTCCTCGCCTACGACCTCGCGGGACCGCGCGCCGGCCTCGTCCTCGGCACCGCCCTCACCATCAAGATGGTCATGTACGTGGTCATCGCCCCGCCGGCCGCCGCGTACGCCGACCGGCTCCCCCGAAGAACCCTCCTGGTCCTCCTCGACGTGATCCGCGGCGCGGTGGTCCTCGCGCTGCCGCTGGTCACCGAGGTCTGGCACATCTACGTACTGATCGGCCTGCTCCAGGCCGGATCCGCGGCCTTCACCCCGACCTTCCAGGCCGTCATCCCCGACATCGTCACCGACGAGTCCGCCTACACGCGGGCCCTGTCCGCCTCCCAGGTCGCCTCCACCATGGAGAGCCTGCTCAGCCCCGTACTCGCCGCCGTCGCCCTCACCCTCATGAGCTTCGACCGGCTGTTCCTCGGCACCTCCGTCGCCTACCTCGTCTCCGCCCTGCTCGTCCTGTCGACGCGCATCCCGGACGCCCGCCCCAGCACCCACACCAAGGCCTGGGACAAGGTGGCATCCGGCATCAGGACCTTCCTCAGGACCCCGCGGCTGCGCGGCGTCATGGCGCTCAACCTGGTGGTCGCGGCGGCCGGATCGATCGTCGTCGTCAACACCGTCAACCACGTCCGCGACGAGCTCGGCGGTACGCAGTCCGACGTCGCCTGGATGTTCGCCGCCTCCGGCACCGGAACCCTCGTCGCCGCCCTCGCACTGCCCCGCGTCCTCGACCGGATCGCCGCCCGCACCGTCATGATGACCGGCGCCGCGGTCCTCGTCGGCGCCACGACCGCCGCGGTGACGCTCATCGCGACCGGCCTGGCCACCTGGACCGCCACGGCGATCATCTGGACCGTGACCGGCGTCGGCATGGCACTGATCATCACGCCGACCGGCAAGGTCCTGCGCGCCTCCGCCGCACGCAACGCGATTCCCGAGGCATTCGCGGCCCAGTTCTCCCTCTCCCACCTGGCCTGGCTGATCACCTACCCCGTCGCGGGCCGGCTCGGCACGAACGCGGGCCTCACCACTGCCTGGTCCGTCCTCGCGGTCCTCGCCGCGGCCGGAGCGACCGGCGCCCACCTCCTGTGGCCGCGCCACGACGGTCAAGGAGCCACGACCAGCCCGGTGATGCCCACCCGGCATGCGGCAAGCACGGACCGGTCCACCCTGTCCAAGGCCGCGTGAAGCGCCATACTGCCGGCGCCCTGCACGGCACGCGCTGCTGGCCGGACACAGAGAAGACCGTGGCCGCCGTCCCGCTTCGCGCGGGTGGCGGCCACGGCCTTCTCGTGCGAGATCGAACGGGAAATGGACATAACGGTAGGGCGATTAGCTATGGACATCCGATGGGGAGGGAACGGAAACCGAAGACCAGGGCGATGCCTGTGGACAATACGATGCGGAACTTACAGCAGCATCACAAAGCGCCCCCGCCGTCATTCCGAGCGGGCGCAAATGACAGTGCGTTGCCCGATTGGCACTCACGCAACCGTGCGCCATCACCGTCGCCACCGCCAAGACCTACCTGACCCGCCTGAGTGCACAGGTTGACCAAGGTTCTGGCTCACCGCCGACTGCCACCGGGGGCCAGCAGACTGGTCAGCACTCGGAGCTCTACAGAAATCGAACAGTGCGTGGCTTGAGGCAGCACGGGCCCCTGCCGAGAATTCAGCAGGGGCCCACAGCGCAGAGAGCTGCGGAGGGCCGGCACCTGTCCTCGATGAGCGGCATGCCGACCGACCTCAGCTACCGCACGCTGTAGATTCGACGGCCCGGCCTCACTTCAGGTGCCGGGCAAGAAATCGGCCCGCTTCGTCGCCTGCGGACTGCGGGACGCCGGTGTGCCCGCCCATGTTGGCGTGCAGGGTCTTCTCCTTGGAGCCGAAGGAGTCGAACAGGTCCAGGGCTGCCTGCCGGTCGTTCCCTTCGTCGTCCCACTGCAGCAGGACGTGCAGCGGAATGGTGACCTGGCGGGCCTCCTCGAACATGGCCCGGGGGACGAAACTCCCGGCGAACAGAACGGCGGCCGAGATCCGCGGCTCGACCACCGCCAGCCGGGTCCCGATGGAGATCACTCCCCCCGAGTACCCGACCGGGCCGCCGATCTCAGGCAGCGACAGGAGGGCGTCCAGGGCGGCCTGCCATTCCGGAACCGCCTTGTCGACCAGCGGGAGGATGAGGGCGTCGATGATCTCGTCGCTGACCGGCTCGCCGGCCTCCATCGCCCGGCGCAGGTCAGCGCGGGCTTCCTCGGCGGCGGGCCAACGGGGCCGGTCGCCGCTTCCGGGGAGCTCGATGGTGGCCGTGGCGAAGCCGACCGCTGAGCAGGCCCGGGCTCGGGGCACCAGTCGGGGGTACATCTTGTGCAGTCCGAGCGGGGGGTGGCCGAGCAGGATCAGCGGCGCCGGTACGGATGCGGATGCGGGCGTCCACAGGATGCCGGGGATCTCACCGAGGGTGAATTCGCGTTCGAGGACGCCGTCGTCGACGCGTTTTTCGGAAGTGAAGTGAAGGGCCATGGTCGTGCCTTTCGGGAGTGCGCTTGAACGGCGCTCCCGGACGACCTATCGCCCGACCGTGACCCCGGAGGGGAGCACCCATGTCGATACTGCGTTCACGGGTACCACCTCCTCGATCTCTCGCACGGCCGCCGGAAACGTAGCAGTGGTCGTCCTCGTCCGCCAACGGGTTTCTGCGGAGTCTCCGTGGCGGTTTCCAGCAGCCGACCGATCTGCGGCACGCCCAGGGAGGCCGAGTTGCATCCGGTCGCGCAGACCTGGTGTGGTCCGGCCGGCGGCGTCGACGAAGGAGTGGCAGGCGGTGACCGGGTGCAGGAACTGTGAATTCTGGCGTGTGGGTGGGGAGTTGGGTGGGTAGGAACGGCATCTTCGAGCAGCTCAACGCCCTGCTGCGGCGCCGGGTGCGCGAGGGCGAGGGCCGCACACCGGAGCCGACTGCGATGGTGCTCGACGCGCAGAGCGTCAAGACCTCCACCAACATGCCCGGCACGGAACAGGGCGTTGACGACTCCACAGCCGGTGAGGCCCGGCTCAACCGGATCGCGGCGACCCACCCCACCCTCCGCAAGGGCTGGGCAGACCGCAGCTATCGCGAATGCCTCGTCGACCACGCGGCCCGCCTCGGCGTAGACCTCGGCATCGTCCGCCGCACCCCGGCACCCGCCGGTTCAGCGTGCTCCCGCGCAGGTGGGCGGTGGAAAGAACGCTCGGCCGGCTGATGTTCCACCGCCGTCTGACCTGCGACTACATGGCCCTACCGACCCGCTCCGCCGCCATGATCTATCTCGCGATAGTCGCCCTGATGGCCCGCCGGCTCACCATAGAATCCACCCCGACCTGGCGAGACTCTGATACCTCGACAAAGCCCCGACCCGGGACGAAACATTGGGAGAAAACGCCCTCTGAATCCGGCAGTAGATGTCAATGCCGTGTCCGGTGGTGACCGCGTCGATGAGGGCCTGGAGTTCGGTGGGACGGTCCTTGTCCGTCCGGCTCACCACCGGATGGGGGTAGTGGCAGGGGTTAGCCAGGAACGGGCGGCCCGTAACGCCTTTGGCCAGCAGGGCGGTTGGGCCAGTAGGGCACGGTTGGGTTCCCTCTCTGCGTGGGGTGCGTCAGGGAGGGGCAGGTCTGGAACTTGTAGGCGATGGCGCGATCATCACCTCACGGTGATCCCGTCAGCGCCACCCCGCTTCGGTCACCGGTCCGGAAGCAATGGCTCGATCCGTGCCTCCTGCGCGTCAGCCAATGGCACACCCGTACCCACGACTGACCGATCCCATTACCGTCGCGGCGTCTGTGACGAGGTCTGGCTCAGCGGGGTCGCTTGTGCGAGGTGCGGGCGCGGCGGCGGCGCGCGGGGAACCTGCCGCGGCCCCCATTGCGATGGTCGTGCCGATCGGCCGGGGAGACCGCCGGGGGTGGCTGATGAGGCGGCGCGTCCCCAACCTTGGGTGTGCCGGGGGTGAGACTCCCGGGCAGTGTGCGGCTGTAGGTGCGCAAGGCGATCCTTTCGGCGTGCTGTGCGTTGAGGCGGTGGGTCACGTATGCATGGGCGGCGATCAGGAGCAGGAAGGCGGTTGCCGTGAGTGCGGTGTCGACGCTGGTCACCGCCCTACGGCCGTGGGGCGGGTGCGGGTGACGGTCGCGCCGCCCTCGCACTCCCACGCCTCCTGTGCGCTCAGTGGGAGGTCGTCGTGCGTGGCGTCGAGGTGGCGTGCGATCTCGGCGGCGACGAGAGCAGTGGCGGTCAGCGGAGGTCCGTTCGGGTCGCCGGCGGCGGCCATGAGTCGCGTGGCGCTCGCGGAATCCGTTTCGGGCGGGATCACCAAGAGGTCCCAGCGGCCGGTCCCATAAGAGAGCAACAGCACTTTGTGCGGGTCCAGTTCGGGGGTGAACCAACCGATCTTGAGTACGTGGTCGTGGAGGGTCACCTTGCGAGGGACGACGGGCCAGAGCATCGGGTTGACGGCGATGCGGGTGATGCGGCCCCACAGGGGGTCGAGTACGTCCGCCAGAGCGGGAAGTTCGGCGGTCAGGTCGCGCGAACGGGGCCACCAGGCGCCGTCGAGCAGCCCGCGGCCTGTCGGGGACCGCAGGGCCACCCGGGCGGCGGGAGGCACAGGGGGGCGGGTGATGCGGGTGAGTGTGGTGGTCGCAGTCATGACGCGAACCCGTCTTCGGAGCGACACGGTGGTCGTCCCCGTTGCCGTTGTTCACCGAGGACGAGACCCGCGTGGATGCCGGAGTACGAAGTGCCCCTGGTACATCCACCGTACTCCTGCGCTGGAGGCCGGTGGCCGATCCGGCGCCGCCAGTCTCGTCCAGGATGCGCATAGGGCATCAACGAGTTCCGCCCCGGCAACTCCTTGGTGATCGGCAAGTTCTAGGGGGCCGTGGTCGTAAGGGCCGGTCAGGACGGACCGCGTACGACGGAAAGCGCCCGGCTTACTGGCTCTAACAAAAGCTGCTGATCATGAGACTGACGGCTCGTCTGTACGTAGGTGTGGGTATGGGAATCCGTCAGTCGCGGCCGTGGATCGTGTCGGACGAACTGTGGTCGCTGATCAGGCCGTTGCTGCCGAAGCCAGGTCCGAAGAAGGTAGAAGGCAGACCGCGGGTGCCGGACCGGCAGGCGTTGTGCGGGATCTTGTTCGTTCTCTACACCGGTATCCAATGGGAGTACCTGCCGCAGGAGCTGGGATTCGGCTCGGGCATGACCTGCTGGCGGCGACTGGCCGCCTGGAACGAGGCCGGCGTCTGGGACCAGCTACACGTCGCGCTGCTGAAGAAGCTGCGGTCGGCCGACCAGCTGGACTGGTCGCGGGCGGTGATCGATTCCTCGCACGTGCGGGCTGCTCGGCGAGGCCCAAAAGTGGGCCCAGCCCGGTCGACCGTGCGCGGCCGGG